>JBKBUS010000396.1:0-2045 GCA_046290035.1 Brevundimonas sp. | reverse complement strand
GTGGAGAAGGCCCACCCGGACGTGTTCAACGTCCTGCTGCAGGTGCTGGACGACGGCCGCCTGACCGACGGCCAGGGCCGCACCATCGACTTCAAGAACACCCTCATCATCATGACCTCGAACCTGGGCAGCCAGTATCTGGCCGACCAGCCCGACGGCGAGGACTCCGACGCCGTGCGCCCGCTGGTCATGGACGCGGTCCGCGCCCACTTCCGGCCGGAGTTCCTGAACCGCATCGACGAGATCATCCTGTTCCACCGCCTGGGCCGCGACCAGATGGGCGGCATCGTCCGCATCCAGCTGGAACGCCTGGAACGCCTTATGGCCGACCGCCGCCTGACCCTGTCGCTCGACGACAGCGCCCTCAACTGGCTCGCCGACAAGGGCTACGACCCGGCCTACGGCGCCCGCCCGCTCAAGCGCGTCATCCAGAAGGAGCTGGTGGACGTCCTGGCCCGCAAGCTCCTCGCCGGCGAGATCGAGGACGGGAGCGTGGTCGCCGTGTCAGCGGGGACGGACGGGCTGGAGGTGGGCAAGGCGGCGGTGCATTAGGCCTTACGCCCTTCTCCCGTTGGGAGAAGGTGGCTCGAAGGGTCGGATGAGGGCCGGCGGGCGCAATAAGCGTAAGCGGTGGCGCGGTGCGGCCACCTTCCCTTTCGTCATCCTCCGGCAAGCGGCGCAGCCGCGCAGACCGGGGAACCCAGCGGCGCGCCACCATCCTGTCCCTTCTCCCATTGGGAGAAGGTGGCCCGCAGCGCCGGATGAGGGTCGGCGTGAGCCGTCCAACCGACAGCCCTCACCCTTTCGCGCAACCGATCGCTGCGCTCTCGGGCGCTCAAGCCCTCTCCCACCGGGAGAGGGAGCGTGACGCCGTCCCTTCTCCCTGTGGGAGAAGGTGGCCCGAAGGGCCGGATGAGGGTCGGCGAGGGCAGTCGGCGTAAGCCGTGGCGCGGACGCCGGACACAGGCGACCCTCACCCTTTCGCGCAAGGACGACGGCTGCGCCGCCGTGCGCTCAAGCCCTCTCCCGTCGGGAGAGGGTCAAAGGCCCAGCGCTTTGGCCTGCGCCCGGATCGCGTCGTCGATGCGCCAGGGTTCGCCGAGCGCCTGATCGTTGGTGAAGCGCACCACCGTCCATCCGAGCGCCTCGATGGCGACCTGACGGTGGTGGTCGCGGGTCACGACCTCGTCCCGCCCATGCACTCCGCCGTCGATCTCAATCACCAGCTTCAGCGGCAGGCAGGCGAAATCCGCCACATAGGGCCCGACCGGATGCTGACGCCGCACCTTCCAGCCGTCCACGGCCCCGCCGCGCAGTCGCCGCCAGATACGGTCCTCGGCGAGACCGCCGGTCTGTCGCAACGACCGGGCGCGCGGGGTCAGGCGGGAGGCGGTCATGGGGAGACGCTAACCCAATCCTTCTCCCATTGGGAGAAGATGGCCCGCAGGGCCGGATGAGGGTCGGCGGGTGAAGTCGGCGTGAGCCATGGCGGAGTGGGTCCACCACGGCAGACGACCCTCACCCTTTCGCGCAGCCGATCGCTGCGCTCTCGGGCGCTCAAGCCCTCTCCCATCGGGAGAGGGAGATCATGCTACACCCGCCCCCATGCACGTCCTCTACATCGACGCCGACGCCTGTCCCGTGAAGGAGGAGTGCTTTCGCGTGGCTGAGCGGGTGGGGTTTCGGGCGGTGGTGGTGTCGAACGGCTGGATCAACCTGCGCCGCGCGCCATTCATCGAGCAGGTGGTGGTCGACGAGGGGCCGGACGTGGCCGACGACTGGATCGCCGCGCGGGCGGGGCCGGGCGACATCGTGGTGACCTCCGACATCCCGCTGGCCGACCGCTGCCTGAAGGCGGGGGCCCAGGCGCTGAGACCCAACGGCGACGCCTTCACCCCCGACTCCATCGGCTCGGCGCTGGCCGGGCGGATGGTGGGCGAGCATCTGCGTTCGGTGGGCGCCATGACCTCGGGCCCGCCGCCGTTCGGCCCGCGCGACCGTTCCGCCTTCCTGCAGGCGCTGGACCGGGCCGTGGTCGTCGCGAA
>JBKBUS010000040.1:0-9114 GCA_046290035.1 Brevundimonas sp. | reverse complement strand
GCTGCGTCGGTCCAGGTCCCACTCAAGATCCTGGTGGGGTCGCAGACAGGTGAGCGAGCCTCCACCGAGGACGCCGACGAGTGGGCCCGGGTCAACATGGCCCGGCGGACGAACCTGGTCGTTCCCACGATCATGGCCGTGGTCGCTCGCCTGGAGCGGTTCCGGATGATCCCTGAGGCGGACTGGCACCTGGATTGGGCGGACCTGACCGAGGCCTCGATGGCCGAGAAGATCGAGCGGGCCGACAAGATGGCGGACGTCAACGTGAAGATGAAGGACACGGGTGAGTTCATCTTCACCCCCGAGGAGATTCGCGGCGCCGTCGGGCTAGAGCCGCTGGGCGACGACGAGAAGTTCCGCGACGAGGCGGACGATGACCTGCGGCGCGATGCGCTGGGCGACGCGGATCCAGACGGCGATGCCTGACCTAGACGAGCCCGCCGAAATGGCGCTGATCAGGGGCGATAACATGCCGCGACAAACCCGGCCCGAATGGCGCGAAGGCCGCCCCTCCCTGCTGTTCGACGTGCTGTTCTGGTTGCTGATGCTCGGTTCGCCGGCCGTCGCGGTCGTGCTCCTGATCGACCTCGTTACCCGCCAGGCCTGACGCCCCACTACAACCAAGAAAGGAGCGCGCATGCCCGAGCATGACGTGAGCGACCGCGTGTTCCTGGCGAACCGCGATTTGACCGCCGGCGCACAGGTGCGCGTGAACGTCCGCACCGTGGCCAACATGGCTGCGATCCGGCGCGAGAAGCGCAACGGCCGGGACGTGGTGATCGTCCCCTCGGCGACAATGCCGGACGACATCGTGATGAACAGCATCCGCTACCCGGCGGCCGAGATCGCGAAGTCCTACAAGAGCCTGGAGCGCTCCCCCGCCCCGCTGGGGCATCCAACCATCAACGGCAAGTTCGTCTCCGCCCGGGACCCGGAGGGCATCAACCTCGGCTGGATCGGCGCCTGGAACGAGAACGTGCGCCAGGAAGACGGCCGGGTCCTGCTCGACAAGGTGATCGACGTTGAGATCGCCAACCGCTCCGAGGGTGGCAAGCGCGTCCTGAGCGCGATCGACAAGGCCACGCCCATTCATACCTCCACCGGCTTGCTCTGCATGCTGGACGCCGCCAACGGCGATGTGGAGTACAGTTACGAGGCTCGCGACATCGAGTTCGACCACGACGCCATCCTCTTGGACGAGGACGGCGCCGCCACGCCCGAGCAGGGCGTCGGCATGATGGTAAACTCGGCGGGCCAGGAGATCCAGGTCGTGAACTCCGTCTTCCACGAGGAGGCGGATCGCGAGCTTGGATGGGCGGTCGAAAGCGCCGTCCGCGCCATCGAGAAGCGCCGCAAGGCCTCCCTCATGGAGCGAGTGAAAGCAGCCCTCATCGAGGCCCTTTCGGGCTCCGAGCGGGAACCCTCTGAACAGCAAAACAAGGAAGCTGACATGTCTGTCTCGAAAGAGCAGTTCGATGCGCTGTCCGGCGAGGTGAAGACCCTCTCGGAGAGCCTGAAGCCCGATGCGCTCGCCGCCACCATGGCGGACGTCATCGGCAACGCGGTGGCCGCGGCGATCAAGCCGCTGACCGACGCGAACGAGGCCGTTCTGAACGCCCAGAAGGCCAAGGACGAGGAGGAGCTGACCGGTCTTCGCGAGAAGATCGTCAAAGCCAACCTCATGGACGAAGACGCGGCCAAGGAGCTGACGCTCAACGCCGCCCGCGCCCTGGCCAAGAAGGCCGAGCCGGGCAAGGCCGCCCCCCTCAACTCGGCTTTCGGCCGGGGCTCCGTCCCGACCTTCAAGCTGCCCAAGGCGGAGGCCTAAGTCATGGCGCGCTACAACCGCATCTTCGCCGGCCCGGCGACCGAGCGCACCCCGCAGGTGCGTGAGCTTCCCGCCGCCGCCGCCATCACCCCGGGCGAGCTGATCGTCGTGTCCAGCGGCGAGTTCACGCCCGCTGGCGCCTCGACCATCGGCAAGGTCTGGATCGCGCAGGAGAACTATCTGACGCAGTTCGGCGTCGACACCGACTACGCCATCGGCGACACGGTGATCGGCCTGGAGCTGCTGGACGAGCAGCTCTTCAACGCGCGCGTCGCGACCGGCAACAACCTGTCGATCGGGACGCCCCTCACCCCGGCCGCCAACGGCGCGCTGGCCATCGCCTCCACGTCCGACCTCGTCGTGGCGTACTCCGAGGAGGCCTACAACAACAACACCGGTTCGGCCCAGCTCGTCCGCGTCCGCGCGGCGACCAACGGCCACCTGACTGCTGCGGCCTAAGGAGGGCTGACGATGCGCTACTTCGACGAACAGCTCGTCGCCAACTCCCGCCCCCACGCTGCTTGGTGGGGCGAGGTGTCGGCGGTGCGCGAGAACTTCCACCGCACCGAGGACAACCTTGCGGAGGTCATGAACGCCGCCGCGATCCTGCCCCGGGACGCCTGGCTGGACCTGGATGGCATCACCCGCCGGGTCATGCGCAGCGACGAAGGCGAGGCCTACATGGCCGACCTGATGCCGCTGGCCAAGGCCGTCAACATCGGCAAGCTCGTGCACCTGAACCGCGTGTCCTCGGACGCCGGCACGGTGCAGCGCTCGCTGTCGGGTCAGGTGCCGACCTCTCTGGACAAGGTGACCTATGACTACCGTGGGTCGCCGGTCCCGATCTTCTCCTCGGGCTACGGCCGCGCTTGGCGGGAGTGGAACACCCTCCAGAGCGAGAACTTCGACGCCCTGTCGGACGATCAGGAGGCGATCACCGCGAAGGTCCGTCGCGACATGGCGCTCTACGCGCTGGACGGCGACGAGAACATCAAGGTCGGCGGCTACACCGCCTACGGCATCCGCACCTCGCCGCTGTCCAAGGCCCTGAACCTGGGCACGGCGGCCGGCGGTGCGAACGTCGACCTGACCACGACCGACATCGACGGCTGGGAGGCGTTCCTCAACGGCGCCTTCGCGACGATGCTGGACGACAACCTGGTCCGCCTGCCGGTGAACCTCTACGTCTCGCCGGAGATCGCCCGGAACCTCGACAAGCCGATCTCGGATGGACAGGGCTTCAAGCTCGGGACCGTCCGCGAGCAGGTGCTGAAGAACCGGCGCATCGCGAAGATCGAGACCACCTACGAGCTGTCGGGCAACGAGTTCTTCGGCTTCGTGCCGCGGAGCGAGTACATCCGCCCGCTGGTCGGCATGGCGGTCAACACGACCGCGATGGTCCGTCACAACCCCACCGACGACTACAACTTCCTCGTCATGGGCGCGATGGGCCTGGAGATCCGGGCTGACTTCAACGGCAAGTCCGGCGTGTTCTTCAGCACGGTCGTCAACAGCTAACCGGGCGCGGCCCTGGCTTCGGCTGGGGCCGCATCCTCATCGAAGGAGAGCGGCATGACCGTTCAAATCCAGATCACCGGCCCGGGCATCTACAACAGCAAGGGCGAGCAGATCGAGGTCGGGACCGTCCTGACCCTGTCGGAAGAGCCGAAGGCTTGGCGCGGCCGTTACGCGGTCATCTCCGAAGGCGCCGAAGACAAGGTCGCCGTGACCAACCCCGCCACGGATGCCGGTCTCAAGGTCGAGCATCACGGCGGCGGCAAGTTCAAGATCACGCGCGGCGAGGAGACCATCCTCAACGGCCTGTCGAAGGCCGACGCCGACGCTTTCAACGCCCTGTCCGACGAGGACAAGGCCGCGTTCGTCGCCGAGCAGGCCAAGGGCTGACCTATGGCGGGTTACGGCTCCAACGAAGGCCTGGAAGACTGGCTGACGGCCCGGGGCCGAACCCTGCCCGACGGCGCGAACTCTGACGTTCTGCGCCAGCTCGGCTCGGACTATGTCGACGCCACCTATGCCGACGTGTGGCCCGGCCGACCCACTGGCGGTGTCGAGCAGGAACGTGCTTGGCCCCGCACCGGAGCCGCCGCCAACTGGCAGACGATCGGCTCGGACGTGATCCCGCTGGCCATCGTCAACGCCAGCTATGCGGCCGCTTGGCTGGAGTCGCAGCGCGCCGGCGCGCTGGCGGCGTCGGCTCGGGGATCGGGTGTCGTGACCCGAGAGAAGATCGACGTGCTGGAGCGCGAGTACGCCGAGGGCTCGGGCAACGCGATCAAGGACGCTACGACGCGGTTCTCTGAAGTCGAGGGGCTGGTGAAGCCCTACATCCTGCCGGAGACGGTCGTTCCGCTGGGCGTTCTGTCTGTCGGCGGGTGCTGAGGTGTCGTTCGACTATGCGCCAATGGCCGGCGCCGCAGTCCAGATGCTGCGCGAGTACGGCCGGTCGGCGACGCTGAGGCGCTCCTCGCCGGGCAACGGCCCCCCCCACAATCCGGGTCTCGTCGTCACCGACCATGACTGTACGGCCTTCGTCTCCCGCTTCCGGTCCAGAGAGATCGACGGGGTGAACATCCTCGCCACTGACAAGATGGTCCTGATCGCGCCGGACATCGAAGTATCCCCTCGCCCGGGCGACTTGATCGTGGAGGCCGATGGGGCCACTCTGACGGTCGTGGACAGCACCCCGGTCAAGCCTGCGGGCGTGGTGGTGCTTCACCGGGTCCAGGCGAGGCGTTGATGATCGAGGAGAAGCGCGCCGCCAGTTGGATCAGGATCCAGGCCGTGCAGCGCCTCTACATCGCCGCGGTTATCGACGGCGACTTCGCTGAAGCCGACAGACTGAAGGGCGAAATGCACGATCATCTCGACGCCCTGACCGATGCGCAGCTGGCCTCGGTCCAGCGTGAGCTTGGGCTGAAGGCCTGAGCATCCGATGGCAAGGCGGCCGTCTCAGGCCCAGGTCTATCAGGATCTGGCGGATCGCTATGGCGTGAGGGTCGCCGAGGCATTCTTCGCCGCCGTTCAGGACCTGCGCCGACAGGCCGACATCCGCCGTGTTATCGAGGCGCTGGACCGCAGGGACTACGAAGCGGCGCTACAGGCGCTGAACATCGAGGAAGCGGCCTTCGCCGATCTTCTGGAGGCGGTTCGCGAGGGTTATCGGGAGGGCGGAAAGACGGCGGCGGATTACACCCCGACCCGGACACCGGATGGGGCAGCGCTGGTGACGCGGTTCGACATGGGCAACCCCCAGGCCGAAGCCGAGGCGCGCGAGCACGGGGCCAGGCTGGTCCGCCGGATCACCGAGGAGGTCCGGCAGTCGATCCGCCAGGAGATCGCCGATGGGCTCCGTCTGGGGCTCAACCCCCGCCAGATCGTGCCGAACATCGTCGGGCGCATCAGCCGGGCCACGGGAGAGCGTGAAGGCGGCATCCTCGGCCTGACGGAGCCGCAGGCCCAGGCCGTCCGCCGGGCGCGACAGGAACTGGCTTCAGGAGAGCCCGCCCAGCTTCGGAGTTATCTTGAGCGCGGTCGCAGGGACCGACGCTTCGATCGGACGGTGCAAAAGGCGATCCGAGAAGGCGTATCCCCGCCGGCCGAGAAGCAAGCGGCGATGATCCTGGCCTATGAGCGCAAGCTTCTGGCGCTCCGGGGAGAGATGATCGGGCGCACCGAGGCCATGTCGGCGATCCATGCCGGTCAGCATCGGGCGCTTCTCCAGGCCGTGCGGGAGGGCAAGCTGAAGGCCGAGAACATCACCCGGGTCTGGCGATCGGCCGGCGACTTCCGGGTCCGGCATACGCACCGCGCCCTGGACCGGGAAAGCGTGGGCCTGGAGGGAGTGTTCGTCTCTCCGTCGGGCGCTCGGATGCGCTACCCCGGCGACACCAGCCTCGGCGCTCCGGCCTCGGAAGTGGTCGGATGCAGATGCGTAATCGCCGTAAGAGTGGATTGGTTTGCGGGGGTGCGCTAAAATCAGCGGGCCGAGGTGACGCGCCAACGTCAGCCCCGGCCCTAACCAAACCGACCGTAGGAGGGTCGAAATGGCTACCGAAGCCGTACGAACAATCGGTGAGAATGACAATCTGGTAGCGCGTTCTCACTCCCACGGAGCGATCGCTGCGCTGACCGACACCGACGCGGCCTACATCGCTGGGATGATTGACGCGGATGGATCGATCACGGTTAGCGCGCAGGACGGCCGCGTAAAGCCCCTAGTATGCGTCTTTAATAGCAACGTCCCGCTGATTGACTGGCTCTCTGTCACGATCGGTGCGGGCTGCTCTTACCGGTACAAGTCTGGCGCCAAGCGCCCCGATCAAGACGGAGCACGCTGGAACCCGGTGCATCGCTATCAGATCACCGGTCGAAAGGCGCAAAGCCTGTTAACTCAGCTGCTTCCCCATCTCCGGGTGAAGCGAGCCCAAGCCGAGCTGGTTTTGAGTGTGCCGATGCGGGGCCGGGACTTCGGGCGGGCGGCGACAGCAGAACAGCGGGCGGCGGCGGCGGACGTGCTCGGGCGCATTCGGGTGATGAATGCGCGCGGCGTTAAGGTCGAGGCCTCCAACGACGGTTGAGCTCGCCAACGTGAGGTGATCCCATGGCCCAAGGCTCCTTCTCCGCCCAGATCAGTCAGTGGGTGAAGGAGACCAAGGACCGGGAGCTGGCGGTTCGGAACAAGGCGACCGAACGGATCATCGAGATCATGCAGGAGCCCGGCCCGTCCATGGCGACTGTGGCGATGGCGGTGGCGACGGGTCAGGGGCTGGGGAAGGTCAAGGCCGACGGGTCCAGGGGGGTCTCACGACGAGCCTTCGGCCCCATCGCCAATCCCGGCGGATCTGGAAACCTGCCTGTCGACACCGGCTTTCTCCGGGCCTCCCTGGTCGTCGGGCGGGGGACGCTCAACGTGCCGACCACCACCCCACCGGAGAATGGGCCGCAGAGCTACAGCTGGGACCCTGGGGATGTGACCTTCGCCATCTCTGGCGCTTCCATCTCAGACCCCATCGAGGCCCGCTACACCGCCGCTTACGCCCGGGTGGCGGAGTACGGCGGCAAGAACCGCAAAGCCCGTCGGTTCGTCGCCCTTGCCGCCCAGCAATGGCAGGGCGTCGTGACCCAGACGGCGAACGAACTCAAGGCCCAGGCCGGAGCCTGATAATGAACCCATCGGCCATCTACGACGCGCTCCTGACGCGGTGCGGAACCGTGCCTGGGCAATACCCCACCAGCTATCCGAACCGCAGCTTCACGCCCCCTACAGAAGCTCCGTATCTCCAGGTCGAGGTGTTCCCAAATCGGCCGCGCTGGGAGGCGCTTGGGCCGGGCAAGATGGACCAGGGCGTCCTCCAGATCACCATCGTCTATCCAATACGAGACGGCCTCATCCCGATCGCCGAGATCGCCGACGTCGTGCTCGCCCACTTTCCTAAGGGCCAAAGGTTTGAGGGCGTCCGAGTGTCCGGTGAGCCTTGGGTCGCTCAGCCGATCATTGAGGCCTCGGAAATCCGACTGCCCGTGACAATTCCGTGGGTCGCCTGATCGGCCCTGCGGTTCGCCCTGTTGCCGAGATGGGCGCCGGCTTCATCACCATCTGAAGGAGCCTTCCATGGCGCTCTCTGACGGCCTCGGCACGAAGGTCTTCATCGGCCCCGTCGCCACCTCTGACGACACCTCGACTTATCCCAGCCTGACCGGCTGGGTTGAAATCGCCGAGGTCGAAAGCGTGGGCGAGTTCGGCGACTCGTCCTCGCCCATTACCTTCACCTCTCTGTCGGCCGCCCGTGTTCGCAAGCGCAAGGGCGCGCGGGATGCCGGCGATGTTTCAATCGTCTGCGCCAACATTCCAGGCGACCCTGGCCAAGAGGCCGCGATCGCCGCCGAGGGGACGAAGTTCCGCTACGCCTTCAAGGTCGTCGCGGCGGATGCGCAGTCCGAGGACTTCACCGACAGCGAGTTCTACTTCGGCGCCCTCGTCATGTCGAAGCGGGTCAACGTCGGCCAGTCGAACGCCGTGAACAAGCGGACCTTCAACCTCGGCATCGACACCGACATCCACGAGGTGCCGAGCGAAGAGATCGTCCCGTAAGGCCCACCCCAAACTCAAGCGTCAGGGTCG
Source organism: Brevundimonas sp. (assembly GCA_046290035.1). Classification (GTDB taxonomy): domain Bacteria; phylum Pseudomonadota; class Alphaproteobacteria; order Caulobacterales; family Caulobacteraceae; genus Brevundimonas. The sequence continues at coordinate 1,144 of JBKBUS010000040.1, read as the reverse complement.
CGCCCTGGCGTCCTTTTCAAGGACAACGACAATGACCGATCTGAGCGCCTTCAAGGCCTCCAACGCTGACGTCCCGGCCTTCTGCGCCTTCACCGACCTTGAGGGGCAGCCCTTGACCACCAAGGGCGGCGACCCCATCGGCGTTCGCCTTTTGGGGCAGGACAGCGACAAGCTGACAAAGCTGGCCAACGCCCAGACCAATCGCTTCCTCAACCAGCGCACGCCAGGGGCCGGCGTCTCCGCCGAATCCGCCCTGTCGAACACGATCGAGTTCCTAGTCGCGGCCACGACGGAACTCGTGAACGTGACTGTCGACGGCGAAGACTGGCCGAGTGACGATGAGCACAAGCGCCGGCTCTATCGCGAGTTTCCCACCTTCCGGCTTCAGGCTGAGAGGTTCGTTCGCGACCGGGGAAACTGGCTGAAGGTCTCGCCGAAGGCCTGATCCGCTACGCCGAAGCCATCCAGGCGGGCAGTCGGACGCTCCCGCCATTTCCTGAAGAGCTGCAGCATGTCTGGTGGGCCTACGCCCAGCTGACCGCCACAAGGCAGCCAGCGCCCGTCATCGCCCCCATCACCTGGGCCGAAATCCTGGCTTTTGACCGCGGCGCCAACGCGGGTCTGACAAGTTGGGAGCGGTCGCTGATCAGGCGCATAGACGACGCCGTTCGTCGCGTTGCGATCGGTGAGGCCGCGCCCTCAAGTCAGATCAGCGCCAGAAACGCCAGCGGTATCGCCGGACTGTTCCGAACCCTGAAGGCCCGCAAGAAGAGGGAAGCTCCGGCATGACCGATCTCGCCACCCTTGGGCTGCGGGTCACCTCCGACGAAGTCGTTGTGGCTGACCAGCGGCTGGATGCCTTCGCGGCGTCTTCTGGACGCGCCGAAGCGGCCGCGGAGAGCCTCGCCGGAGGTGTGCGGTCCACAAGCAGCGCCATGGCCGCCATGAACGCGGCGGTGCGCCAGCAGGACGCGGTCCTTCGGGCTCAACAAGCGTCGATGCGTGCGTCGACGCTGGAGGGGCTTAATCTGTCACGGCAGTTCACAGACATCGGCGTCTCCCTGGCGTCGGGGATGAACCCCCTACTGGTCTTCGTTCAGCAGGGGCCGCAGATCGCGGACGTGTTCCAGCAGGCCGCCGCGGA
>JBKBUS010000395.1:0-2053 GCA_046290035.1 Brevundimonas sp. | reverse complement strand
GGTCTGGCGCGCGGGTCGCCAGGGCCGGGCGCCCCAGGTCGTTCAGACCGCCGCCGGCCGGCCCTGACCGGTCGGCTCTTGCCAGCGGGACACGGCTATGACCGCATGGGCGCTTCCGAACCGGAGGCGCCCATGACCCACATCACCTATCGCGTCGTCGAGCATGACGGCGGCTGGGCCTACCGGCTCGGCGACACCTATTCGGAGACCTTCCGCACGCGCGAGGCCGCCCGCGCGGCCGCCGTCGCCGCGTCGCGCGAGCAGCGCGTGCCCGACCGGACGGCGATGATCGAGTATGAGGACGCCTCCGGCCAGTGGATCGTCGAACGCGCCGACGGCCATGACCGGCCCGAAGCCGAAGTCGAGGGCTGAGCCCGGCGAACCCTTCGTCCGGCTGAACCGGCTCGGGACTAGGGCCGGCTGGCGGGGCCGAGCACCACGGGCTGAGCGTCCTCGGCCGCCTCGCCGCGCTTGACGCCCCACAGCAGGATCACCGGCGCGGCGACATAGACCGACGAATAGGTGCCGACCACGATCCCGAACATCAGGGCGATCGAGAAGCCGAACAGGGCCGGCCCGCCCAGGAACGCCAGGGCCGCCAGCACCATGACCGCCGTCATGCCGGTGATGATGGTCCGCGACTGGGTCTCGTTCACCGACAGGTCGATGATGTCGCGAAGCGGCATGGTCTTGTACTTGCGGAGGTTCTCCCGCAGCCGGTCGAACACCACGACGGTGTCGTTCATCGAATAGCCGATCACGGTGAGGATCGCGGCCACGCTGTTCAGGCTGAACTCCAGCCGCATCAGCACCATGAGCCCGAACACCAGGATGACGTCGTGCAGCAGGCCGACGACCGCCCCAAGGCCGAACTGCCACGGGAAGCGGAAGGCGATGTAGAGGAACATCAGCACCACCGCGACGCCGAGCGCGAGCACGCCCGAGGTCAGCAGCTCGCTCGAGACCTTCGAGCCGACCACGCTGGTGCCGGAATAGCGCGCGTCCGGCACCGCCTCGCTGATCGCGGCCTGCACCCGGTTGACGGTGTCGGCCTGGGCGGTGCTCTCCGGGATCTGGAAACGCACGATGGCGCTGGAGTCGTTGTCGATGCCCTGCACCTGGACGTCGCCCAGGCCCAGGTCGTCCACGGCGCCGCGCACGGCGGCGAGGTCCAGCGTCCGGCCCTCCGGGCGCGTCATCTCCATCGCCGCGCCGCCCCGGAAGTCGATGCCGAGGTTCAGGCCGGGGTAGAAGACGCCGAAGATCGACGCCGCGCACAGCAGGATCGAGATGATCCCGAACAGGCGTGAGAAACGCACGAACCGGAAGTCGGTCTTGACCGGCAGGGTCTTGATGAGGGGCCACCAGCGCATCGCCATCACTCCGCGATCGGCAGTTTCTTGGGCTTGGTCGCCCGGAGCCAGTAGGCCAGCAGCACCTGGGCCACCAGCACGGCCGAGAACATCGAGGTGAACACGCCGATGGTCAGGGTCCAGGCGAAGCCGCGCACCGGCCCCGCGCCGAACACGAACATGATCAGCGCCGCCACCAGGGTCGTCAGGTTGGCGTCGATGATCGTGCCCATGGCGCGATTGAAACCCGCGTCCATGCTGGCGATGACCGATCGGCCCGCCCGCGCCTCGTCGCGCATCCGCTCATAGATCAGCACGTTGGCGTCGACCGCCACGGCGAAGGTCAGGATCAGACCGGCGATGCCGGGCAGCGTCAGGGTCGCCTGGGACAGCGACATGGCCGCGATGATCAGAAGCCCGTTGAGCAACAGGCCGACCACCGAAATCCCGCCGAACAGCCAGCCGTACGAAAGGATCATGAAGGCGACGATGATGACGAAGCCGACCGCCACCGAGATCGCGCCCGCGGCCACGGCGTCGGCCCCCAGCTCGGCGGTCACGACCCGGCGCTCCTCGACCGTCAGCGGCGCCGGCAGCGCGCCGCCGTTCAGCAGGTTCACCATCTCGGACGCCTCGGCGATCGAGAACTGGCCCTCGATGATGCCCGAGCCGTTGGGGATCGGACTGTTGATGCGCGGCGC
>JBKBUS010000394.1:0-2069 GCA_046290035.1 Brevundimonas sp. | reverse complement strand
GCCGAAGACCCCGCCGGTGGAGGTGGCCGCCGCCAGCCGCCCGTCGCGGTCCAGCACGCAGCAGCCGACCGTCCCGTGCTGCAGGGCCCCGGCGGTCACGCCCGGCGGATGGTTGTCCTCGTCCTGCCCCGCGCGGGTGAACCAGGCCTCGGGGTCCTCAATGCGTTCGAGCCCAGCCTCGGCCGCGAAGCGCGCCGCGCCGTCTCCCGCCAGGAGCACGTGCGGCGTGCGGTCCATCACCGCCCGCGCCGCGCGGATCGGGCTCTGGAAGCCGATCAGCGCCGCCACCGCCCCCGCCTTGCCCGAGGGACCGTCCATCAGGCTGGCGTCCAGCTCATAGGCGCCCGCGGTGTTCGGCGAGGCGCCCCGCCCCGCGACATAGAGGCCGGACGCCTCCAGCCGAGCGACCGCCTCCACCGCCACGTCCAGCGCCGACGCGCCGTCCGCCAGCCGGGGCCGCATGGCCTCGACCACGTCGCGCATGTGCACGGCCTCCGCGGCGTAGTCCTTGCCTTTGCGCGCGCCGGCGCCGCCGTGCAGGATGAGGGCGAAACGGGACATCTGAGCTCCTGAGTGTTTTCCGCGGGCCTCTTTTCACGGGCCCCGGCGCTGATTAGCGTTCGCGCGACAACGGCGCCACGCGCCATCGTGTTTCCTCCCCTTCCGAGAAGCGAGGCCCCATGCGCGCCGTCCTGTCCAAAGCCCCCGGCGGTCCCGAGACCCTGGTCGTCGAGGAGGTGCTGGACCCGACCCCCGGCCCTGGCCAGGTGGTGATCGAGGTGAAGGCGGTGGGGATCAACTTTCCCGACACCCTGATCATCGAGGACAAGTATCAGTTCCGGCCCGAACGCCCCTTCTCCCCGGGCGGCGAGGCGGCGGGCGTGATCGAGGCGGTCGGCGAGGGGGTGAAGGGCCTGTTCAAGGGCGACCGGGTCATCGCCGTGCCCGGCTGGGGCGCTCTGGCCGAGCGCATCGCGGTCCCGGCCGCCGGCGTCATGAAGATCCCGGACGGCATGCCGTTCGATCAGGCCGCGGCTTTCGTCATGACCTACGGCACCAGCTACTACGCGCTGAAGCGGCGGGCGCAGCTGCAGGCGGGCGAGCGGCTGCTGGTGCTGGGCGCGGCGGGCGGCGTCGGGGCCGCGGCGGTGGAGCTGGGCAAGGCCATGGGGGCCCATGTGGTCGCCGCCGCCTCGACCAACGAGAAGGTTGAGTTCGCGCTTGAGCTGGGGGCCGACAACGGCTTGATCTATCCGACCGGCGCCATGGACAAGGCGGCGCAGAAGGGGCTCTCCAGCGAGCTGAAGCTGGCCTGCGGCAAGGACGGGGCGGACGTGGTCTATGACGCCGTCGGCGGCGACTACGCCGACCCGGCGCTTCGGGCCATGGACTGGAACGGGCGCTATCTGGTGGTGGGCTTCCCGGCGGGCATTCCGTCGCTGCCGCTGAACCTGACGCTACTGAAGTCGGTCAGCGTGATCGGCGTCTTCTGGGGCGCCCATGTGATGCGTGATCCGAAGGCGCATGCGGAGGACATGGCCGAGCTGTTCGCCCTCTACGCCGAGGGCCGGATCAAGCCGCGCGTCAGTCGCACCTATCCGCTCGAGAAATCCGGCGAGGCCATCGCCGCGCTGTCGGCGCGCGGCGTGATGGGCAAGGTGGTGGTGATGGTGGACTCGTGACCCCGCCTCCGGCCGCCATCGAGCGCCTGACGCGTACGGGCCGCACCCGGATCGACGGGCTTCTGCCCGAGGATCAGGCGCGGGCGCTGCACGCGCTCCTGGCCGCCGGCCCCGTCGATTGGCAGCGGGCGATCGAGACGCCGGGCGACGTGGAGGTGCCGGTCGCCGTCTTCGAGAGCCAGCCCATCGAAGAACAGATGCGCATCCTGTCCAAGGTGCATGGCGAAGCCAGGGACGGGTTCCAGTTCATCTTCGATCGCTGGCGCATCGACGTGGGCGGCGTGCCCAGCCCGCTCGCGCCCGACCCGCTGGCCGAGCTGCACCGCTTCCTGAATGGCGAGGCGTTCCTCGCCTACGCCCGCGCCCTCACCGGGGACGAGCGCATCG
>JBKBUS010000039.1:0-9298 GCA_046290035.1 Brevundimonas sp. | reverse complement strand
TGAACGGCGTGAACGCCCGCAGCGGCCTGCCGCGTTCGGCGTCGGGCTACCGCCTGTCCGCGCCCCCGCCGGAGCCGCGCCACCGGGTCGGACGCGTGCTGCCCCACCACGTGCGCAACATCGTCGCCTACCATGTGCTCCAGATGCTGGCCCGGCCGTTCTACCGACACTACAGCCGTCCCTACACCCAGCCGGCCCTGACTCAGGCTCTGGGTCACGTCCGGCGCTGGATCAGTCTGAAGCTCAAGTCCGCCGCCCACGCCGACGCCGACGTGCTCGCCGCCAAGGGGCGCTTCTTCCTCGCCTGCCTCCAGCGTGAAGGCGATGTCCAGCTGATCCGCTATTCGCGCTTCGCGGACAACACCGCCTTCCTGGCCGAGGTGATGTCCAGCTTCGCCCGTTCGGCGCCGGCGGACTGCCGCCTGGTGGTGAAGAACCATCCCCTCGACCCGGGGCTGATCGACCAGTCCAAGGTGGTGCGCTTCCTCGCGGTCGAGCATGGCGTCGAGAGCCGCGTCGATTTCATCGACGGCGGCAATCTGGCCCAGCTCTGCCGCTCGTCCCTCGGCGTGGTCGTCAACAATTCCTCGGCGGCCCTGTCGGCGCTTGGGTTCGGGACCCCCGTGAAGGTCCTGGGCGACGCCTTCTTCGATTTTCACGGCCTGACCGACCAGCAGCCGCTGGACGGCTTCTGGACCCGCCCGACGGCGCCCGACCCGCAACTGTTCCAGCGGTTCCGCGCCCAGGTCATCGCGCGCGCCCAGGTCAACGGCAGCTTCCACGATCCGGCGCTGATGACCCTGACGGCCGAGGCGCTGGCCGACGTCTTCACCCGGCGTCGCGCCGCCGCGGCCCCCGCCCTGGACCTGGTCGTCGCCAACACAGCCTGAAGCCATCGGGCCCGCGCGATCGTAGAAGGGGTTTAAGGAGGCCGCTTCCATGCGTTCGACCCGCCGCGCCCTTGGACTTCTGCTCCTGGCTCTGAGCGCCTGTTCCCCCGGAGGGCCGGCGCCCGCCCAGCCGCCCTCGCCCTCCGACGCCGCCGACAGCGGCCGGCGCGAGACCGCCGTGTTCGCCGGCGGCTGCTTCTGGTCGGTGGAGGCGCACTTCGAGCGGATCCCCGGCGTGGTGTCCGCCGTCTCCGGTTTCGCCGGCGGCCGCACCGCCGATCCGACCTACTATCAGGTCGTGCGCGGCGGCACGGGTCACCTGGAGGCGGTCCAGGTCACCTTCGATCCGACGCGCGTGTCCTACCGCCGGCTGGTCGACGGCTTCTGGCGCAGCATCGATCCGACCGACGCCCGCGGGCAGTTCTGCGACCGGGGGGAGTCCTACGCCACGGCGGTCTTCGCCACCCCCGCCCAGCGCCCGATCGCCGAAGCCTCGCGCCGCGAGGCGGCGGCCCGAATCGGCCCAGCGCGATTCGTCACGCCGGTGCGCGACGCCGCCCGCTTCTGGCCCGCCGAGGCCGAGCACCAGGACTTCGCCCGCCGCAATCCCATCCGCTACGGCGGCTACAGCCGCTTCTGCGGACGCGAGGCCCGCCTGCGCGAGGTCTGGGGCGCCTGATTGGGGCGCGGCGCCCTGCCGCAGTGTGGCCCCCATGACACCGCCGACCGCTGTCATGCGACTGTCACATGACTGTCGCGGAGGCTTCCAACGCGACCCTTAGAGCGGCGCTCATTGCATCGGCGCCAGGATTGCGACCGGATTGGGTCGGGCGTGCGTCGAAACAGGGGATCACTGGAATGCTTCGCAAGCTCGCCTACGGCGCTTCGGCCGCCGCCATCATGCTCACGGCGGCCACCGCCGTGTACGCCCAGGAAACCACCGGCGCGATCCGCGGCTCGGTCGTCGACGAAGCGGGCGCTCCCGTCGCCGGCGCGGCGATCACCGTCGTTCACGTCCCGTCGGGCACCACCGCGACGACCGTGACGGGCGCGGACGGCACTTACGACGCGCGCAACCTGCGCGTTGGCGGCCCCTACGAGATCAGCGTTTCGGCCGCCGAGGGCTCGGCCGTCTCCGGCGTCGCTTCGATCGGCATCGGGTCGCCGGCGACCGTGAACATCCAGCTCGCCTCCGTCGCCACCCAGGTCGAGGAGATCGTCGTCACCGGCATCGCCCAGGGTCGCCTGCAGACCAGCCCGCGCGCCACCTTCAACGAAACCGCCATCGACACCCTGCCGACGATCAACCGCGACATCCGCGACTTCGTCCGCACCTCGGCCTTCGCCACCACCGACCCGTCGAACAACGACGCCCTGTCGATCGGCGGCCAGAATAACCGCTTCAACGCCTTCCTGATCGACGGCATCCGCCAGGGTGACGACTTCGGCCTCAACGCCAACGGCTATCCCACCCAGCGCTCGCCGATCTCGATCTCGACCCTCGAGGCGGTGTCGGTGGAAGTCGCGCCCTACAACGTCCAGTACGGCTCGTTCACCGGCGGCGTGGTCAACTCGGTCACCAAGTCGGGCGGCAACACCTTCGCGGGCGAGATCTTCTACGAGCAGACCGACGCCGACCTGCAGGGCGACACCACGACCTACGAGGATTTCCAGACCGGTCAGACCCGCAACGTCGACCTGTCGAACTCCGAGTTCGAGGAAACCACCTGGGGCGCGACGCTCAGCGGACCGATCATCCGCGACCGCCTGTTTTTCCTGGTGAACTACGAGAAGTTCGAATCGACCCAGCCGGTGCTGACCGGCCCCGTCGGCTCGGGCGCCCCTGTGGAAGTGCCGGGCATCACCCAGGCTCAGGTCGACGAGATCCGTGAGATCGCCCGCACCGTCTACGGCTACGATCCGCTCGGTGCCACTGCCGACGAGCTGCTGGACGAAGACGAAAAGTATTTCGGGAAGATCGACTGGAACATCAACGACCGTCACCGCGCGGTGTTCTCGTATCAGCAGACCGAGGGCAGCCGCCTCAACCTGAACGGCACCTCGACCAGCACCGCGACTCCCAGCGTCGGCCTGCTGTCGCAAGCCTATCAGCTCGAGCAGAACCTGCTGACCTACAAGGCCCAGCTGTTCTCGGACTGGACCGACAATTTCTCGACCGAGATCTCCATCTCGCGCAAGGAAGTCGAGACCATCTCGAACAACTTGGCCGGCAGCGACTTCGCCGCCTTCCAGGTGGGCCTCGACAACCCCAGCGGCCCGAACCCGCGCCGTTCGATCCGCTTCGGTCCGGAGCGCTCGCGTCACGCCAACCAACTGACGAACGACGTGGATCAGTTCCGCTTCGTCGGCACCTATCGCGCGCCGGGCGGCCATAACCTGACCTTCGGTTACGAGCGCGAAGTCACCGACATCTTCAACGTGTTCGTGCAGTTCGCGAACGCGGAGTATGAGTTCGCCTCGGTGGAGGACTTCCGCAACGGCCGCGCTTCCTCGATCGGCTACCAGAACGCCGCGACGAACAACAAGGAAGACGGCGCGGCTCAGTTCAGCTTCGCCCTCAACACCTTCTTCGCTCAGGACGAGTGGGACATCACCCCGAACCTGACGGTCACGGCCGGCCTGCGCTACGACCTGTACGAAACCGACGACGCGCCGCAGGCGAACCCGCTGTTCCGCAGCACCTACGGCTTCGACAGCAACAACACCTTCGACGGGGTTGGTATTCTCCAGCCGCGCCTGGGCTTCAACTGGCAGCCCACCGATACCCTGACCATCTACGGCGGCGTCGGCCGCTTCCAGGGCGGCGCCCCGAACGTCTGGACCTCGAACAACTACACCAACCCCGGCAACCTCCTGGGCATCTTCCAGTGCCGCCGGCCAGGCTACACGGGCTTCTTCGCCTCGAGCTTCCCTGTCTGCACCGACGAGGAACTAGCCGCGCTGAACAATGTGGACGGCTTCGACGTCGCCCCCATCGCCGAGCAGCGCGTGACCGCCAGCGCCGCTCTCGGCACCGGCACCACCAACGTTCTGGACCCGACTTTCGAGGCCCCGTCGATCTGGAAGACGTCGATTGGCGCGGTGAAGGATTTCGACCTGAGCCGCTGGGGCCTGGGCGCCGACTGGCGCGTGACGGCCGAGTACATCCACTCGGAAGTCGACAAGGCCGTGGGCTGGGTCGACCTGAACTATGAGCGCCAGCGCACGCAGCTGGCGCCCGACGGCCGCCCGACCTTCTTCGGCAACGTCACGAACGCAAGCCAGACCGTTCTGATGCTGACCAACTTCGAAGGCGGCGAAACCGATCAGTTCGCCGTTTCGGTGAGCAAGGACTGGTACGACGGCTGGCTGAACGGCCTCGGCTTCAACCTGAGCTACACCTACCTGGACTCGACCGAACAGAACCCCGGCACCTCGTCGGTGGCCCTGTCAAACTTCCAGCAGGTCGCTGTCATCGACCCGAACAGCCCGGAAATCGCCGACTCGAACTATGAGATCGAAGACGCGATCAAGCTGAACCTCAGCTACAGCCGCGCCTTCTTCGGCGACTACATGACCCGCATCAACCTGTTCGGTCAGCGCCGCTCGGGTCTGAATTTCAGCTACGCCTTCGCCACCCCGGTCAGCACCCTGTACGGCGAGAACTCCACGCAGCAGCGCGGCCTGTTCTACGTCCCGCAGGTCGACGGCTCGGGTCAGGTCACGGCCACCAGCGACCCGATCGTCCGCTTCGCGCCGTCGTTCAACCTCGCCGCCTTCAACGACTACCTGCAGCGCACCGGCCTGATCGAGTACGCGGGCCAAATCTCGCCGCGGAACGCCTTCAAGTCGCCGGACGTCACCACCTTCGACCTCTATGTCGAGCAGGAGCTCCCGGCCTTCTTCCCGACGGGCGCGCGCCTGTCGCTCTACGGCCACGTGGAGAACCTCGGCAACCTGCTGAACGATGAGTGGGGCGTGATCCAGCAGCTGGGCTTCCCGTTCTATTCGACGGACGTGGACGCCCGGAACTGCCAGGTCGCCAGCTCCGGCTGCGCCGGCGGAGTGGGCAACTTCTACGAGTACCGGTCCCTGAACCAGGACTCGGCCTCGGGCTTCAGCGCCCAGTCGGTCTGGCAGGCGAAGATCGGCGTGCGCTACCGCTTCTAAGCGCCGCGTCGATCACGAGAGACGGGAAGGGCGGTGCGGCGACGGGCCGCCCTTTCTCTTTGCGCCGCGTTCAAGCCTTCGTCGCACCGCCCGCGTGTTAGGCTGGTGTCGGTCATGGTCGCAGGGCGGCGGCCCTGGGGCGTTTTGGTATTCCGAGACGATAGAGACGCGGTTTTTCGCCTCTCGAAACCGTCCGCGGCGGGCCGAGGTTGAACCCGGGGCCGGTCATGTCTATCTGCGCCCGCTTCGTCTGATCCGCGCCTGACGAGCGCGCCGCCCGCCGGACCGCCTTCGATGGACACGCCCGTCCCCGCCGAATGGGGCCCCCACCGCGCCATGTGGGTCGGCTGGCCCAGCCACGCCGAGCTGTGGGAAGACGACCTCGCGCCCGCCCAGGCCGAGGTCGAGGCCCTGGTCCGCGCCCTCGCCGGCCCCGGCCGCGAGCGCGTCAAGCTGATGGTCGGCAAGCCCGAGGCCCTGGCCGACGCGCGCGCCCGCTTCGCCGACACGGCGGGGGTGGAGGTGGTCGACGGCCGCTTCGGCGACATCTGGCTGCGCGACACCGGCCCGATCTTCGGCGCGGGCTCCACCTCCGCCGCCGCCTTCCGCTTCAACGGCTGGGGCGGGAAATACGCCCTGCCGTACGACGACACGGTCGCCGACCAGATCGCGAAGGCTTCGGGCACGCCGCTGGACCGGCATGACTTCATCCTGGAAGGCGGGGCGCTGGACCACGACGGCGCGGGCGCGATCCTCACCACCCGCCAGTGCCTGCTGAACCCCAACCGCAACCCCGACTGGACCGAGGCGGCGGCCGAGGCCGCGCTGGCCCGAGCGCTCGCCGCCCGCCGCGTCGTCTGGCTGGGCGACGGTCTGCTCAACGACCACACCGACGGCCACGTCGACAATCTGGCCCGCTTCGTCGGAGCGAACCGGGTGGCCTGTCCCATCGCCTGGGGCCGCGACGACCCGAACGCCGAGGTCTATGACGCCTGCGCCCGCGACCTGATCGCGGCGGGCCTTGAGGTGCTGCGGGTGCCGTCGCCGGGCCTGGTGCTCGACGAGGACGAGCGGCCCATCCCGGCCAGCCACATGAACTTCCTCATCGCCAACGGCGCCGTCATCATGCCCACCTACGGCGACGACCGCGCCGCCGACCTGGCGGGCCAGGCGCTGCAGACCGCCTTCCCCGATCGGGAGATCGTCCTTCTGCCCTCCACCGCCATCCTCACCGGCGGCGGATCCTTCCACTGCATCAGCCAGCAGGAGCCCGCGTGATGCCCCGCACGATCAGCGTCGCCGCGATCCAGACGTCCTACGGCGAGGACATGGACGCCAACATCCGCCGCACGGTCGATTTCGTGCGCGAGGCGGCCGGCAGGGGGGCGCAGGTCGTTCTGCCGTCCGAGCTGTTCCAGGGCCCCTACTTCTGCGTCAGCCAGGAGGAGAAGTGGTTCGGCGAGGCCTATCCGTGGGCGGAGCACCCGTGCGTCACGGCGCTCCAGCCCGTCGCCGCCGAGCTCGGCGTCGCGATTCCCGTCTCGATCTTCGAGCGCGAGGGGCCGCATTACTTCAACTCGCTGGTGATGCTGGACGCCGACGGCCGGGCGCTCGGCGTCTATCGCAAGAGCCACATCCCCGACGGGCCCGGCTATCAGGAGAAATACTATTTCCGGCCGGGCGACACGGGCTTCAAGGTCTGGTCGACCCGCTTCGGCCGGATCGGCGTCGGCATCTGCTGGGACCAGTGGTACCCGGAGACCGCGCGGGCGATGATGCTGAAGGGGGCCGAGGTGCTGATGTATCCGACCGCCATCGGCTCGGAGCCGCACGACAAGGAGCTGGACACCGCCGACCCGTGGCGGCGCGCCATGCAGGGGCACGCCGTGTCCAACGTCGTGCCGGTCGTCGGCGCCAACCGGACGGGCACGGAGCACGCCACGGCTGTGGGCCAGACCTTCTACGGCTCGTCCTTCATCGCCGACCACCGGGGCGACCTGGTCCAGGCGCTGGGCCGGGACGAGGAGGGGGTGCTGGTCCATACCTTCGACCTGGACTACATCGACCGCCACCGCGCCGCCTGGGGCTTCTTCCGGGATCGGAGGACGGACCTCTACGGCGACCTGGTCGCGCCGCGCCCGGCCTGATCAGCGCCGGACGTTGCCTTCGATGACGTTGTCCCGGCCCGCGTCCCGGTCGTCCGCGCTGGAGCCGAAGGGATAGCCCGCGTCCTCGCCGCAGTAGGACCGCCGGCCCTGGCGGGCGTTCTCCACGACCAGGCGGGGCCGCCACCAGCCGGCGCCTCGGAAGACGTTGCCGACGATGCGGTTCCTGGACGGCGTCTGGTGCCGGATGACGCCGCGTTCGCCGCAGTTGCGGTACAGCAGCACGCCGGGCCGGCCGTTCAGCTCGAACCGGTTCCCCTCGATCCGGTTGTCCGCCGAACCGTCGACGGCGATCAGCTCCCGCGTCGTCCGCGTGCGGATGTCGTTGTCGATCAGCTCGTTGGAGGCGCTCTCCGCGTCCAGATAGACCGCTGTGGCGTCCGACCGGCCGTCCAGCACGGACTGCGTCAGCCGCGTGTGGGTGACGCCTGGGCCGACGTAGAGCGGGATCGTGCCGTTCGCGGTGATGCGGACCCGCTCCAGCCGCACCCGGGTCGGGGCGGCCGCCTGGGCCGCGGCGGTGAAGTCCGGGCGGCGCGAGGCCGTCCGGAGGCGCGCGTAGTCGCCGCCCGCGCCCAGGCCCCAGATCCGCACGGCCCCGTACACGCGGCAGTCGACCAGGCTGACGTCGCTGGGGCGTCCCTCGGCGCTCGATCGGATCAGGACCGTGGGACGATCCGCGGTGACCGCGCGGCCGGCGACGCCCAGCGCGCCGCCGCGACAATCCAGCGTCAGCCCCGAGGCTGCGGGACCTTCGATCACGATGGGCCTCGACACCACGTCATCGACGCCGAGCGTCAGGCTGCAGCTCAGCCGGAACGGCGTCGGCGCGGGGACCGCGAGCGCCTCGCGGACCTCGGCGGGGCAGGGCGCGGCGCCCAGCGCCAGTGAGAGGAGAAGCGCCGTCAGGGCTGGGCGCCCTCGCTCCAGGTCAGCTGCACCGACGTCCGCTCGCCGTCGGGCGAGGCGATCACGGACAGCGTCTCGCCGCCCTCGGCGTCGGTGGCGCCGTAGGCGCGGGTGTCGCCGTGGCTCATGTTCATGGTCGAGGCGAGCCCCTCCGCCTCCGCCCGATCCTTGTAGAACTCGACCACCTCGTCGGGGGACGCGTCGGTGGTGAAGACGACCAGACCGCCCTCGGACTCGGCCGTGGCGTCCGCGGCCTGCTGCTCGACCTCGGCGCCGGGAAAGGCCGGAACGAAGGCCGGCGCGCCTTCGACGGGCTCGGCCTCCGCGATCCCGGCCGCCGCCGCGCCCTCGGCGGGCGCGCTAGGGGCTTCGGAGACTGCCGGGGCGTCGGCTTGGGGGCCCGGCTCCACCGTTGTCGGCTCGGCCTGTCCGCAGGCGGCGAGCATCAGGCAGGCGAACGCGATGGTCGGGAAACGCATGGACGTCCTGGATCGGCCGATGACCGGAGAGTGTTGAACCAGGCCTGTGTTCTTCACAAGGCGCCGGTTCTCAACCGGTGGCCGCATCCGCGTCGCCGGACACGCCGTCGCGCTTGCCCTCCACAGGGTCGCCGTCGGGGCCGGTGAAGTCCGCGCCGGTGTTGTTGACCACCTCGCCGGGGGTCGCCCCTGCGTGGGGCGCATCGACGGATCCGTCCGCCGGTTGGGTCCCCTCGCTGGTCAGGCTCTCGTTGAGGGCCCCCTGGGTCGGCGCCCGCTCGGAGCCGCTCGCCGACCCGCCGGCCGGCGAGCCCGCCTGGGTGAAGGAGCCTTCGTCCGTCCCGGTCAGGGCGGCCTTCAGCTGGTCCTCGGTCCGGCCGAGATCGGGCCGCTCCCCGCCGCGTTCGGCCTCGGGGGTGTCGATGTTCGGGTCCTCGGTCATGGCGCGCTCCTTCGCCTGCAAAGCGGCTGGAGGGGCGGCGTGGTTCCCGGACCTGTCCTCGAATTCACTGATCGTCAGCGGCCTTCCGTGGCAAAGGCCGGCGCGCAACGAAAGGGGACAATTCCATGATCAAGCTCCTGACCGCCTCCGCCGCCGCCCTGCTTCTCGCGGGCTGCGTCACCGTCATCGACGCCGGCGACGACGGCTACGGCTGGACCGGCTCCGGCGCCCAGCCGTTCGACG
>JBKBUS010000393.1:1615-2101 GCA_046290035.1 Brevundimonas sp. | reverse complement strand
CTGGTGGCCGGGAAGCGGCGTAGGGCGCATCAACGCCCCGGAAAGTCAAGGCGGGCTCATCCACAGGCGCGCGCGGCTTGTCCACCGGTCGTCGGGAACTGCGATTCGCCCCCGCCTCCGGGCCTGATACAGCCCATGCATGCCCGCGGACGGCGACATGTCCCAGCTCAAGCTCCCCCTCCCCCTCGAAGCGGCGGTCGACGCACCGTTCGTGGTCGGCGCCTCCAACCGGACGGCCGTGGACACGCTCGCCGGCTGGCCGTCGGCGGACGAGCGCGTTCTGGCCCTCGCGGGGCCCGCCGGGTCGGGCAAGAGCCGGCTGGCGGCGATCTGGGCCGAGCGCGTCGGCGCGGTCGCCGCCCACGGCGCCGAGGCCGCCCTGATCGACCCGCTGGAGCTGGAGGGTCGTCCGGTGCTGATCGACCGGGCTTCGGAGGCCGATGACGAGACCCTGTTTCATCTGATCAACCTGGCTCAGTCCGGCTC
>JBKBUS010000393.1:0-1605 GCA_046290035.1 Brevundimonas sp. | reverse complement strand
ACCTGCCGCCGGGAGCCGCGCCTGTGGGACACGACGCTGCCCGACCTGCGCTCGCGGCTCGACGCCATCCGCGTGCTGCGGATCGAGGCGCCGGACGACGAGGTCATGGCCGCCCTGCTTCGAGCCCGGTTCGCCGAGCGGCTGATCGCGCCGCCCGAGGACGTCATCGCCTATCTGGTCCGTCGCCTTGACCGGTCCGCCGTCGAGATCGAACGTGCGGTCGAGCGGCTGGACGCCCTGCATCGCCCCGTCACCCGCGCGCTGGCGCGACAGGTGCTCGCCGACGAACTCTAGAGCTTGCGACTGTCGCGAACGGGCCCCAAAACCGGCTCATGACCGACGCCGCCATCGCCGACGCCCGATCGGGAGCCGCCGTGCCCGCCTCGCGCGCGCCCAAGCTGCATCTCGACGATGCGCTGATGGGTTCGCCCGAGCGGTTCTTCAACCGCGAGCTGAGCTGGCTGCTGTTCAACGCCCGCGTGCTGGAAGAGGCCGCCAACCCGTCTCACCCGCTGATGGAGCGGGTGCGCTTCCTGTCGATCTCGGCCAACAACCTCGATGAGTTCTTCATGACCCGCGTCGCCGGCCTGAAGGGTCAGGTGCGCGAGCGGGTCCGGGTCGTCTCCGCGGACGGTCTCACGCCGGAGGAAACGCTGGTCCGCGTCAACCGCGCCGCCGGCGAGCTGATGGCGGAACAGCAGAAACGCTGGCGGGCGCTGCGCCGCGAGATGGCTCAGGCAGGCATCGAGGTGGTCGACGCCGCCAGACTCACCAAGGCCGAGCGCGACCGGCTGGAGCCCGAGTTCCTCAGCCAGCTGTTCGCCGTCCTGACCCCGCTGGCCATCGACCCGGCGCACCCGTTTCCCTTCCTTCCGAACCTGGGCTTCACCCTGGCGCTGAAGATGAAGCGGGGACGCGACGGCCGCTCCTTCTATGCGCTCGTGCCGGTGCCGACCCAGGTCCGCCGCTTCTGGGAACTGCCGGCCGGCCCGCGCGCCTCCAAGCCACGCCGCCGCTTCATCCCGCTGGAGCAGCTGCTTCGTCTGTTCATCGACCACCTGTTCCCCGGCTGCGAGGTGCTGGAGACGGGCGTGCTGCGCCTGATCCGCGACTCCGACATCGAGATCGAGGAGGAGGCCGAGGATCTGGTCATGGAGTTCGAGGAGGCGCTGAAGCAGCGCCGCCTGGGCTCGGTCGTCCGGGTCAAGATCGAGGCCTCCATGCCCGAGGACCTGCGCCAGTTCATCGTCGGCGAGCTGAAGGCCGCGCCCGAGGACGTGGTTCTGGTCGACGGCATGCTGGGTCTGGCCCAGCTGGGCGAGCTCATCGCCTACGGCCGGCCCGAGCTGAAGTTCCCCGGCTACGAGCCCCGCTATCCCGAGCGCGTCCGCGACCAGGGCGGCGACGTCTTCGCTGCGGTGCGCGAGAAGGACATCCTGATCCACCACCCCTTCGAGAGCTTCGACGTGGTGGTCCAGTTCCTGCGCCAGGCCGCCCGCGATCCGAACGTCATCGCCATCAAGCAGACGCTGTACCGCACCTCCAAGGACAGCCCCATCGTCGCCGCCCTGATCGAGGCGGCCGAGAACGGCAAGAACGTCACCG
>JBKBUS010000038.1:0-9409 GCA_046290035.1 Brevundimonas sp. | reverse complement strand
CCGCCCGCGCCAGCAGCCGCCCGCCGAAGAGATATAGATACAGCGCCCCGAACAGGGCGATGACCAGCCCGACCGGCGTGATCTCGAACATGCCGAACACCGGCTGGCCCGCGCTCCGCGCCATGTCGTTGACGAGCAGGTTGGTCGAGGTGCCGATCAGGGTGCAAGCCCCGCCCATGATGGTCACATAGGACAAGGGGATCAGGAACCGCTTGGGGTCCAGGTTCAGCGAGCTCGCCACGTCCTTCACCACCGGGGCGGCTAGCACCACGATCGGGGTGTTGTTGAGGAACGCCGAGGCGCCGCCCGACAGGCCGATCACAAGCCACAGCCCCGCCGCGCCGATCCGCGCGCACAGCCGCGCCCCCATGCGGATCAGCAGCCCCAGGAAACCCGACAGCTCGATGGCGTAGGCCAGCACGAACAGCGAGGCGAGCGCCACGATGGCCGGCGAGGCGAAGGCCTCCTGCACCTCCACCGGGCGCACGACGCCGGTGACCAGCAGCACCGCGGCGCCGGTCAGGGCGACGACATCGGACCTCAGTCGCCCCTGGATCAGTCCGAAGACCACCGCCGCCAGAACGCCAAGCGCGGCCATTTGCTCGAAAGTCATGCCCGATAGTCCGCGCGCCTGCGGTCCCGTCAACCGGTTCACATGAGAGATCGACGTGTTAGGCTAGCCTATGCCCGCTCAACGGACCTCCGCCGCGGCCGCTGTCGCCTTGCTTTCCGTTCTCGCGCTGTCGGCCTGCGACCGGCCGCCCGAAGCCCAGCCCCAGCCCGCGCCCGTCGAGGCGCCGCAGCCCGCGCCCGCCCCGATCGTTCAGATCGCGCCCATGTCCCGGGCCGACCTGATCCGCGCCTTCGACCAGGCGGCGTCGGACTTCGCCGAAGGTCGGGCCGAGCCTCCGGCGGAGCGCCTGGCCGGGCGCCAGTTCAGCCTCGTCCAGGCCTTCGGCTGTGGTGCGGCGGCAGGCGCGGCGCCGGCGCCGGGCATCCCCGGCGTCACCCGCGCGACCGACGGCGCCCTGACCCTGACGCTCACCCCCGCCGACTGGGCCGAGACGGCGCTGATCCGCCAGGCCGCGCCGGACGCGGAGGCGGTGGAGGGCGTTTGGCTGACCCGCCCTTGGCTTCGCTCGGCGGCCTGTCCCGCGGTCCAGCCCGATCCCCTGTCGCCAGCGGGCGCCAGCCGCCAGACCTATGGGCTCGCCGTGATCTACGCGGAGGGCGGGTCCCGCGTGAACCGGCGCGAAGGCCGCGCCTACGCCCACGCCATCCGCCCGCAGGACGAGGACGCGGCCGCCCCGCCCGTCCCGGCGTCGGGCTATCGGCTGGTGGTGGCGGGCCGCATGGCGAGCTTCGCCGACGGCCGGGCGATTCGCTGCTCGGCCTCCGGTCCGGACCAGCGGCCGACCTGCGTCGCGGCGGTGGAGATCGATCGCGTCGCCTTCACCGACGCGTCCGGGGCCACGCTCAGCGAGTGGCGGAGCTGACGGCTTCGACCGGCGGCGCCATCAGGCTCGCCACACGGCTGACGGCTTCGGCCAGAGCCTGACGCTCGTCTTCGGGCAGGGCGCGGAACGCCGCCATGAATCCCGGTTGCAACAGGTCCGGCGCGGTCGCCAGCGCCTCCTCGCCCGCCGCCGTGAGTCGCGCGTGCACGATCCGGCGATCCCGCGTCGAGCGATAGCGCCCGATCAGCGCCTTGGCCTCCAGCTTGTCCAGGACAGCCACCACCGTGGGCGCCGACATCGCCGCCTCGCGTGAGATCTGCTGGGTCGTCACCTCCCCGAGCGTGCGGACCGCCTGCAGCACGATCAGCTGCGGCAGGGTCAGGCCCGTCAGTCGCGCGATCTCGCGCGAGCGCACGTCGATCGCCTGCGCGACCCGCCGCAGCGAGCGCAGCAATGTCGCCGAGGGATCGATAGGCGGGGAAGTTCGTTCAGTTTCGGCGTCTTTTTCCGCGGCGGCGGACGAACCAGGCGCGACCATTCGGGTTGAAATCCTTAGTGTGCAAACTATTTGTGCACGCAACTTCCACAACACAAGGATGGCCTATGTGCGGCTTGAGCGGCGAGATCAATTTCGACGGCCGCGCGGCGGACGCCGGCGCGCTGCAACGTATGACGGATGCGCTCTCGCCGCGGGGACCTGACGGATCGGGCGTGGTGCTGCGCGGCCCCGTGGGCCTGGGTCACCGCCGCCTCAAGATCATCGACCTGTCGGAAAAGGCGCAACAGCCGATGGTCGACGCCGACCTCGGCCTGACGGTCGCCTTCAACGGCTGCATCTACAACTATCCGGAGCTGCGCGAGGAGCTTCAGGCGCTCGGCCACCGCTTCTTCTCGCACGGCGACACCGAGGTGATCCTCAAGGCCTGGGCCCAATGGGGCGACCGTTGCGTCGACCGCTTCATGGGTATGTTCGCCTTCGTCATCCACGAGCGCGACTCCGGCCGCGTCGTGATCGCGCGCGACCGCTTCGGCATCAAGCCGCTCTACCTGGCCGAGCACGGCAAGCGGCTGCGCTTCGCCTCAAGCCTGCCGGCGCTGGTCAAGGCGGGTGACGTCGACACCTCGATCGATCCGATCGCCCTTCACCACTACATGAGCTTCCACGCCGTCGTGCCGCCGCCACGAACGATCCTGAAGGGCGTGACCAAGTTCCCGCCGGCGACGATCCGCGTCTACGAGCCGGATGGACAGTTCCGCGAACGCCTCTACTGGTCGCCGCCGTACGCGCGCGGGCCCGGCGACGCCGACGTTTCCTTCGAGGACTGGCGCGACCAGGTGCTGGACAGTCTTCGACTGGCGGTGAAGCGGCGCATGGTCGCCGACGTGCCGGTGGGCGTGCTCCTGTCCGGCGGCGTCGATTCCAGTCTGATCGTCGGCCTTCTGTCCGAGCTCGGACAGCACGAGCTGATGACCTTCTCCGTCGGCTTCGAGGAGGCCAACGGCGAGAAGGGCGACGAGTTCGTCTATTCGGACCTGATCGCCAAACACTACGGCACCCGGCACCACCAGATCTTCGTTCCGCACGACCGGTTGATGGACGCCCTGCCTGGGACCATCGCGGCCATGTCCGAGCCGATGGTCTCCTACGACAACGTCGGCTTTTACCTGCTCAGCCAGGAGGTCTCGAAGCACATCAAGGTGGTGCAGTCCGGCCAGGGCGCGGACGAGGTGTTCGCCGGCTATCACTGGTATCCGCCCATGCAGGGCGCGAACGACGCGCTCGAAACCTATTCGAAGGCCTTCTTCGACCGCTCGCACCAGACCTTGGCCACCCAGCTGAACCCCCGGTGGCTCGCCGACCACGAGGCCAGCCGCGCGCTGGTCGAGGCCCATTTCGCCCGCCCCGGCGCCGAGACGCCGGTCGACAAGGCGCTGCGTCTCGACAGCCAGGTGATGCTGGTCGACGACCCGGTGAAGCGGGTCGACAACATGACCATGGCCTGGGGTCTGGAGGCGCGGGTGCCGTTCCTAGACCACGAGCTGGTCGAGTTGGCCGCTCGCATCCCGCCCAAGCATAAGCTCGCCCACGGCGGCAAGGGCGTGCTGAAGGAGGCGGCGAGGAAGGTTATCCCGGCCGAGGTGATCGACCGACCCAAGGGCTACTTCCCGGTGCCCGCGCTGAAGCACATCGAGGGCCCTTATCTGGAAATGGCCCGCGACGCCCTGACGAGCCAGGCGGCGAAGGAGCGCGGGCTGTTCCAGGACGCCTGGCTCGACCGGCTGTTCGCCGATCCCAAGGCGCACATCACCCCTCTGCGCGGATCCGAGCTCTGGCAGGTCGCGCTCCTCGAGATGTGGCTGCAGACCCATGGCCTCTGACGTCCGCCTCGGCCGGTCCAAGGCCCACCGCCTCAAGCGCCTCCGCCATGAAGGTCTGAAGCCCGTCTTCGGCGCGACGCCCATGGTCGAGAACGCCACGCTCGACTGCGGCTGGGGTAGGCTGCTGTTCGCCCAGACGTTTCCGAAGGCCGCGCCCCTGATCGACGCGCTCCGCGCCGAGGGACCGGACCGTCGCGACATCGCCTTCTATGTCAGGAACCCGCATGTGCTTCTGGCGGGCGCCCCGCAGGAGGTGTTCCTCGATCCGTCCCACACCTTCCGGCTGGACCTCGCCACCTACCGACCCAGCCGCCGCCAGCCGCGCGGCTTCTTGGTGCGCCGCCTGGTCTCGGAAGCCGACGCTCAAGCCATCAACGAGATCTACGCCAAGCGGAAGATGGTCCAGGCGCCGCCGGACTTCGTCTGGACGCACCGCGACGACCGCAGCCTGGTCTATCTGGTGGCGGAGGACGCCGCGACCGGCCGGATCATCGGCACCGTCACCGGCGTGAACCACGCCCGCGCCTTCGAGGACCCGGAGCACGGCTCCTCGCTCTGGTGCCTGGCCGTCGATCCCCAGGCGACCCAGCCGGGCGTCGGCGAGGCCCTGGTCCGGCGCCTGGCCGAGCACTTCGAGACCAACGGTCTGGCCTACATGGACCTGTCGGTCATGCACGACAACGACCAGGCCATCGCGCTCTACGAGAAGCTCGGCTTCCGGCGCGTCAGCTTCTTCGCGGTCAAGCGCAAGAACCCGATCAACGAGGCGCTGTTCGTCGGCCCGGCCGACGACGCCGGCCTGAACCCCTATGCGCGCATCATCGTCGACGAGGCGCGCCGACGCGGCATCCAGACCGACATCATCGACGCCGAGGGCGGCCTGTTCCGGCTGAGCTGGGGCGGCCGCTCGATCCGCTGCCGCGAGAGTCTGTCGGAGTTGACCTCGGCCGTCGCCCTGTCGATCTGCGACGACAAGCGCATGACCCGCCGCATCGTCGAGGCCGCCGGCGCCCGCGTGCCCGAGCGCGTCGATCCCGAGAACGAGGCGGCGCTGAAGGCCGCCCTCGAGCGCCACGGCGCCCTGGTGGTCAAGCCCGCCCGCGGCGAGCAGGGCAAAGGCGTCTTCGTCGGCCTGACCACCATGGACGCCGTCGCCGACGCCATCGCCGCCGCCCGCACCCTTTGCCCCGAGGTGCTGGTGGAGGAGCAGGTGCAGGGCGAGGACCTGCGGCTGGTGGTCATCGACTTCAAGGTGGTCGCCGCGGCGCTCCGTCGTCCGCCCCGCGTGGTCGGCGACGGCCGCTCCACGCTGCGCGCCCTGATCGAGCACCAGAGCCGCCGCCGCGCCGCCGCCACGGGCGGAGAGTCCCGCATTCCCATTGACGCCGAGACCGAGCGCACCCTCGCGGAGGCCGGCTACGCCCTCGACGACGTGGCGCCGGAGGGCGAGGAGATCCAGGTCAGGAAGGCCGCGAACCTGCACCTCGGCGGCACCATCCACGACGTCACAGAGGAAGTGCATCCCGCCCTGATCCGCGCCGCCGTATCCGCCGCCCGCGCCATCGACATCTCGGTCACGGGCGTCGACCTGATGGTGAGGAGTCCGCGCGAGCCGGACTACGCCTTCATCGAGGCCAACGAGCGCCCCGGTCTGGCCAACCACGAGCCGCAGCCCACGGCCGAGCGCTTCATCGACCTGTTGTTTCCCCTGTCCATACCCACCTCGGCCCGCGCCGCCGTCCAGAACCGCGACACCTGACGAGACATGCCGCTGCCCCAGATCGACGCCGACTACCTGACCGACCAGCTGAAGGCGCTCCTCGCTATCGCCAGTCCCACCGGCTACACCGACGAGGCCGTCTGGAGCCTTTGCCGGGAGTTGAACGCGCTCGGAGTGGACTATGAGCTGACCCGACGGGGCGCCATCCGTGCACGGATCAAGGGCCGGACTCAGGGCTCGGCTCGGGCGCTGGTAGCCCACGTCGACACCCTCGGCGCCCAGGTCAAACGCATCAAGGAGACGGGCCGGCTGGAGCTCGTCCCGATCGGCCACTGGTCGTCCCGCTTCGCCGAGGGCGCCCGCGTCACCGTCTTCGGCGAGGACGCCCGCGTGCGCGGCACGATCCTGCCGCTCAAGGCATCGGGCCATACCTTCAACAAGGAGGTGGACGCCCAGCCCGTCGCCTGGACCCAGGTCGAGCTGCGCCTGGACGCCCCCGTCTTCAGCCGCGACGACGTGCTCAAGCTCGGCCTCGACGTCGGCGACATCGTCGCGATCGACCCCCAGCCGGAGTTCCTCGACAACGGCTTCATCGTCTCGCGCCACCTGGACGACAAGGCGGGCGTGGCCAGCCTGATGGCGGCCCTGAAGGCGCTGAAGGACAATGAGGCGGGCGGCCCGCCCCCCGTCGACCTCTATTTCCTCATCACCATCGCCGAGGAGGTGGGCCTGGGCGCCTCCTCCGTCCTCGTGCCCGACGTCGCCTCGATGGTGACCATAGACAACGGCACGACCGCCCCCGGCCAGAACTCGTCGGAGTTCGGCGTCACCATCGCCATGGCCGACCAGACTGGCCCGTTCGACTGGCACCTGACGCACAAGCTGGTCCGGCTGGCGCGCGAGCACGACATCCCGTTCCAGAAGGACGTCTTCCGCTACTACCGCTCCGATTCCGCCTCGGCGCTGGAGGCCGGAGCCGACATCCGCACCGCCCTGATCACGTTCGGGGTCGACGCCAGCCATGGCTACGAACGCATCCATCTGGACGCCCTGATCTCAGTGGCCCGTCTCGCCGTCGCCTATGCGCTGAGCCCCGTCGAGATCGAGCGCGATCGCGAGCGCGTCTCGGGTCCCGAAGGGTTCACCCACCAGCCGCTGGACGACAGCGAACAGGGGTAGGCGTGTCGGCCCGGCTCGCTCGCGTATCCCGCCGACGCCGAACGCGCGGGGGTCCGCGCGGCCTCAGGTCCAGCCGCCGTCGACGACGTAGTGCTGGGCCGTCATGGCCGAAGCGTCGTCCGAACAGAGGAAGACCGCCACCTTGGCGATATCGTCGGGGACCAGCCGCCGCTTCAGGCATTGGTTGCGGTAGATATCTTGCTCCGTCTCAGGCGTGACCCAGAGCGCGAGCTGCCTTTCGGTCATGATCCAGCCTGGCGCGAGCGCGTTCACCCGGACGCCGTGCGGGCCGAAATCACGCGCGAGCGATCGGGTCAGACCGATGATTGCGGATTTCGCGGCGGTGTAACCGGCCATGCCGCCCTGGCCTATCAGCCAGGACGTGGAGCCGAGGTTGACGATGGCTCCTCCACCCTTGGCGATCATGTCCGGCAGAACGGCCTGGGCGGCGAAGAATTGGTGCTTCAGGTTCGCCGCCAGGCAGCGATCCCAGTATTCCTCGGTGACTTCGAGGGTGGCGTGGCGATCGTCATGGGCGGCGTTGTTGATCAGGATGTCGGCGGGACCAAGCGCCTCTCGAAGGGTCGCGATCGCGCTCCGCAGAGCGACGATGTCCGTCAGGTCGCACGGGGTGAAGCGCAGGGCTCCGGTCAGTTCCGCTTCGAGGGCGCGGCCGCGAGGCTCGTCGATGTCGAGGACGCCGACCCGACATCCCTGGGCGACCAAGGCGCGGCTGATGGCCTCGCCTATGCCGCCGGCTCCGCCCGTGACGACGGCCGCCTTGCCGGCGAGATCAGGATAGATCGTTGGCAACGTCGTGCTCCTTCACGTGACCAGTGCAAGCGCGCGCCGAGGACCCGGCTCGTCCCGGGCGGCGGCGCTCGCTTCAGGCGTTGGTGAGCGTGTCTGAGATGGCGAACGCCGCCTGCCTCAGCTTGGCGACGGTCTCGTCGCGAGTCGTGGTCTGGCGTGTTTGTCGGATGTAGGGGGTCACCAGGGCGGCCTCCACCAGATCGTTGTGCCGTATGGGCGCCGCCAGGTCGGTGACGCCTTCGACGAAGTCGCTCGGCCGGGCCGCGAAGCCTTCCTGTCCGATCGGTTCGGCCTTGCGCACGAAGCTCGCCACGCGGCGCGCGCCGAAGCTGTCCGTCAGCAGGGCGCGCAGAGCGGCTCTCCGCTCCACCGACGAACATCCGTAGAAGACCAGCCCGGAGGTCGTGTCGATCAGATTGCGCCGGTAACCCACGCGAACCGAATAGCCCAGGTCGCCTGGGCTCTCGACCCGAGCCACGACGACGATCTGATCCCCCGACATCACGACCAGATGGCAGGATTGGTAGGTCGCCGCGGCCAGATCCCGCATGATCGGAAGCGCCGTTTCGACGACGGACTTCAGGGGCGCCTGCTGAAGCCCGAGCGTGAACAGCCGGTTGGTCAGCCTGAACCCCTGTGGCGACCCCTCGATGAATCCGCGGAACTCCAGGACCTGGACCATCCGGAAAAGCTCGCTGACCGAGCGGCCCAGGGCGTTCGACAGCTGGGATACGGTGAGCGGCCGCTCCTCCCGCGCCAGGATCTCGAGAATGTCGAGGCCCTTCTCAAGCGCGGGCGCGCGGTACTTCGGTTCAGCGTCGTCAGCCCGTGTCAGCATGTCGTCTCTCGATCCCGGCCTCATGGCGGCTCCGCATCTCGTATATAAACGGCGGTCTACATATGAAAAGCGCATTGAAGTGCGCCGCGGGCCAGCCTAGCCTCCGACCTCGGGCGTCCGGAAGGGGCGACGGGCAGGAGAGGGTAATGTCGCTGGCGACGATCGATCTGGTCATCCTCGGCGCCTATGCGGTGCTGATCTTCGCGTTGGCCCAGTGGGTGTCGCGCGAGCGCGCAGGTCACGAGAAGACCACCACCGACTATTTCCTCGCCTCGCGAAGCCTGCCCTGGTGGGCGATCGGGGCGTCCCTGATCGCGGCCAACATCTCGGCGGAACAGATCATCGGCATGTCAGGGTCAGGCTACGTCATCGGCCTGGCCATCGCATCCTATGAGTGGATGGCGGCGCTCACGCTTCTGATCGTGGGCAAGTTCTTTCTGCCCATCTTCCTGCGCAACCAGATCGTCACCATGCCGCAGTTCCTGGAGCAGCGTTACGGCCCGCGCATCCGCAGCGTGATGGCCGTATTCTGGCTGGTCCTCTACGTCTTCGTGAACATCACCTCGATCCTCTGGCTCGGCGCCCTGGCGATCACGACCGTCACCGGGGTGGACCAGACCCTCGCCCTTTACGCCCTAGCCGCCTTCGGACTGGCTTATCAGCTGTGGGGTGGTCTGAAGGCCGTCGCCCTGACTGACGCGGTGCAGGTCGCGATCCTGATCGCGGGCGGGGTCGTCATCGCGGTGATGATGCTCGATCGGATCGGCGGGGACGCCGGCGTGCTCGCCGGCTTCACCCGCCTGCTCACCGAGTTCCCGGACAAGTTCGACATGATCCTGTCGCCCGAGAGCCCGCACTACGCCGCGCTGCCAGGCCTGTCGGTGCTGATCGGGGGCATGTGGATCATGAACCTCAGCTACTGGGGCTTCAACCAGTACATCATCCAGCGCGCCCTGGCCGCCTCCAGCGTGAACGAGGCGCAGAAGGGGATCGCCTTCGCCGCCTACCTGAAGCTTCTGATGC
>JBKBUS010000037.1:0-9436 GCA_046290035.1 Brevundimonas sp. | reverse complement strand
GACGCGGGCAATGGCCGAGGCGCTGTTCCCCGGACGGCCGCCCGAGGTCGACCCCGCCGCCGAAGCCGGACGCCGCGCCGCCGAGCTGCCGCCGCCCGGCGGGCCGGCCGCCGCCGCCGCCGCCCTGTTCGGAGCCATGGAGGCGGTGACGGACGCGGACCTGGACGCGCTAGTCAGCGACCGGGCGGGCACGCTGCGGGCCACCCTGACCTACGCCTCGCCCTCGGACCTGGAACGGGTGAAGGCGGGCCTCGCCGCGCGCGGGTACGGCCTGACGGAGGAGAGCGTGGACGACAGCTCCGGCCGCATCGTCGCTGACCTCATCATCGGGGGCGCGGCATGAGCGCCCTGATCGCGAAGGCGCGAGACTGGTTCAGCGGACGGTCCGTTCGCGAGCGACGCATGCTCGTGGTCATGGGCGTCGCCCTCGCCCTGTTCATCGCCTGGTTCGGCGTGGCCGCGCCGATCCTGGGCTTCCGCGCCGACGCCGCCCGCGACCTGGCGCGCGCGCAGGCCGACCACGCCCTGTTGTCGAGCCTGTCCGGCCGTGGCGCGGCGAACGCGGGCGGTCGGTCGGCCGCTGAGATTCAGAACATCGCCGGCGCGGCTGCGTCGAGCGCCGGCGTGGTGGCGAGCTTCACCCCGGAGGAGAACGGCGCAGTCCGTTTCGCGGTGACGGGCTCCCGCACCGGGCCGCTGTTCAGCTGGCTGGCGGACCTGGAGGCGGCGGGCCTGAGCGTGCGTGAGCTGGGGGTGACGGAGAACGCCGACGCCACCCTCGAGGCCGAGGGCCTGATCCTGAACTGAGATGCGGGCTGGGGGGCAGGGCGACCCCGGCCTCAGCGACCTGGGCGCTGGGTCATGGCGCTGGCGGGGGCAAGCTGCACGCCGCGCGTGTTGAGGCCGGCGGTCCATCGGGCGGCGGCCTCGACCGTCACCGGATAGGAGAAACCGGCGCCCAACGCCTGCCCCCGTGATTTGGCGGCGGCTTCGAGCGCATTCAGCCGGCCGATGATCGCGGCCGGCGTCTGGGTCTCGTCGATGACGGTCGTCGCGGTGGCGCGCGTGAAGGCGCCGGGACGCCGGGCGAGCGTGCCGTCGTCGATGAAGGCGAGGCCGCGCTGGCGCAGGGTCTGTAGGAAGGCGCCGGTGGCGGCGTCGGACCCCGCAAAGCGATCGCCCAGATAGTTGGTCACGCCGAAGTAGCCCTGAGCCCGCGAGAGCAGCCAGGCCATCTTGGCCTGCACGTCCTCGGGACCTTCGGAGGCGAGCAGCGTGTAGGGACCGGGATCGTTGTCCGGATAGCCGGTCGGCTCCATCGGAATCTCGATCAGCACCTCATGGCCCTGGGCGCGCGCCAGGTCGATCCAGCCCTGAAGGCCCTCGGCATAGGGGACGAAGCTGAGCGTCACCTCGGCGGGCAGCCGCTCGATGGCCGCGCGCGTGGTGGCGGCGTTCAGCCCCAGACCGCCGACGATCAAGGCCACGCGCGGACGACCGTCGGCGCGGAACGGTCGGGCGTAGGCGACCGCCGGCGTGCGGCCGTCGGGCGCGATCACGGGCAACGGACCCTCGGGCCCTTGCGGGACCAGGCCGGCGATGGGGGCGGGCGTCAGGGGCTGGGCCGGCAGTCGCGGCGCGGTCACGCCCGCGCCGCCCGCGGCCTGGGTTCCATCCGGCAAGGTGATGATGGCGGCGTCGGGGGCCAGCCCGTCGCCGGGCGCGGCGAGGTCCTGATAGACGCCGAAGGCGTCCGAGGAGAAGGCGTCGAAGCCGCTCGGCGCCGGCGCCTGCGTCACCGGCTCACGCTTCAGGGCAACACGGGCCGACGGCACCCCAGCGCGCGGGTCGCCCAGCACCCCAACGAACAAAGCCCCGGCGGCCAGCGTCAGGAGCCCGGCCCCGCCCACGGCGACGGCGGGGCGGCGCAACAGCGCTGCCACAGGCTTCAGGTTCGGCCGGAGCCCTCCGGCCTTGGGCGGCCGGCCGGCGGAGGCGGCGAGCGCGGACTGGCGTTTGGCGAACATGCGAAACCGAACGGACGCTTCAGAGGAGTCCGGGACAGGCTCCTTCGCGCTCAGCTTCCCGCGGGGCGGTTAAGAAACCCTAACGGCGCGTTAGCCATGCGGTCAGTCAGCGTCTGGAACGTTGTCCGGCGTGATCTCCGGCCCCATGCGCGGCGCGTCCTCGGCCTCCGTCGGGGTCACGACGACCCGGGGCGCGGTGGTCGCTTCAGCCATCTCGGTCCCGGGCGGCGTGGTGATGACGCCTTCCGGAGCGGCGGCCAGTTGCGTCAGGTCGCCTCTCGCGCGCAGCACGTCCAGCGCTCGCTGCAGCTGGTAATCTGCGTCCGTGTCGTACTCTTCTCCCGGCGCCTCGAAGGGCGTGTGCGGACCCTGGCGTTCGGCGCCGATGGAGGCGTCCAGCGCCGTGGCGTAGGCGGCTTCGGAATAGATGAAGTTCGAGCGCGACACGATCCGCGCCTCGGCCGCCGAGCGCGCCACCTCCAGATCGGGCTCGATCCCGATCTTCTGAATGGAGCGTCCCGAGGGCGTGTAGTAGCGCGCCGTCGTGATGGACAGCGCGCCGTCACGACCGCCGCGAAGGGGGATGACGGTCTGGACCGAGCCCTTGCCGAAGCTGGTCAGGCCGACGATCGTCGCCCGCTCGTGGTCCTTCAGCGCCCCGGCTACGATCTCGGACGCCGAGGCCGAGCCGTAGTTGATCAGCACCACCAGCGGCAGGCCCTCCGCCAGGTCGCCCGCCTGGGCGAAGTAGGGCTCGATCTGATCCGGCCGCCGGCCGCGCTGGCTGACGATCTCACCCCGCTCGAGGAATGCGTCCGACACCTCGATCGCCGCGGTCAGAAGGCCGCCGCCGTTGTTTCGGAGGTCCAGCACGTAGCCCTGAATGTTCGGGTTCTCGCGCTTCAGCCGCTCGATGCCCTCGCGCAGCTCTCGGCCGGTGTTCTCGTTGAAGGTGGCGACGCGCAGATAGCCGAACTCGCCCTCCATCCTGGCGGTGACCGCCTCGATGCGGATGATCTCGCGGGTCAGCGTGACCTCGCGCGGCTCCTCGCCGTCGCGCAGGAAGGTGACCTTCACGTCGGTGCCGACGGCGCCCTTCAGCCGATCCGACACGTCCGAGACGTTCATGCCGCTGGTGCTCTGCCCCTCGATGGAGGAGATGACGTCGCCGGCCTGCACGCCCGCGCGGGCGGCGGGGCCCCCGTCCATCGGCGAGATCACCTTGATCAGCCCGCCCTCGGAGGTGATCGTCAGGCCGACGCCGGAATACTGCCCCTCGGTCCGCTCCTGCAGGTCGTCGAAGTCGCTCGGGGCCAGGTAGTTCGAGTGCGGGTCCAGCGCCGTCATCATGCCGTCCAACGCGGCCTCGATCAGCTTCTGGTTATCGGTCGGCACGACATAGGCCTGCTCGACGATCGACAGCACGTCGCCGAACAGCTCCAGCATACGGAAGGTTTCGCCGCGCGGGGTCTGGCTGACCACCATGGTCGCGCCGCCCGCGCCGATCGCCAGCGCTCCCACGCCCACCGCCAGAAGTCTGCGAATACCCGTCACGTCGTCGTCCTTCCTGAGCGCCGATCAAAGCGCTTGATGCCTGAGCGATGACGCCCGCCCACGGCCAAAGCGTGGCGAGGCGACGCCCCGCGACGATATGAGCAGCCCGGGCCGCCGCTGCAAAGGCCCGCGCGCGCGGGGCGAGCGGATCATTCCAGCCAGGGGGCGGGGTCCACCGGGCGCTCTTCGCGGCGAAGCTCCAGATACAGGTCCTCGGCCGCCCGCCCGAGCGGCTGACCGGCCTGCACGCGGGCGCCTTCCTGGACCGTCGGGTCGGTGACGCCGCCGACCACCGCACGCCAGCCGGGGCCCAGGTCGAGGACGATCACGGGACCGAAGCCGTCCACCTCGCCGATGAAGGCCACGATCCCTGGGGCGGGGCTCAGCGCCTCGGTCCCGTCGGCCGCCCAGCGCCAGCCCGGCGTGCGGCTGCTGAAGCGGGCGACCGGCGCTTCGGCAAGGGGCGGGGTGAGGCGCTCGAGCCCGGCAGGGAGGCGGGAAACCGGCTCGGCTGTCTCGACCGGCAGGGGCTCCGCGCCGAGCGCGCGCAGGCGGGCGGACAGGGCGCGGGCGGCGCGTTCAGCCTCCACCGCCTCGGCCTCCAGCACGGCGACGAGTTGCAGGCGGCGCGCGGTCATGGCGTCGATCTCGGCCCGTCGATCGATGCGGCGGCTCTCCAGCGCAAACAGCTCGGCGCTGGACAGGGCCGCCAGCCGCCGCACCCGCGCCAGCTCCCGCTGCCGGACCGCTACGGCTGCGGCGCGGCGCTGCAGTTCGGGCGCCATGGCCTTGAGCAGGATCGCCGCGCGGGTTGTGTCTATGGCCTCCTCGGCGGGAATCAGCAGCGCCGGGGGCGGGTCGCGGCTGAGCCGCACGAGGCTGGACAGCACCCGGCCCTGGGCGCCGCGCGCCTCGGCCATGCGCGCCCCCAGTTCGGCCTCGCGGGCGTTGAGCGCGCGCAGCCGGGCGCGCTGGGCTTCGATCCGGCGATCCTCGCCGCCGGCCTCGGCGTTGAGGGTCGCGAGGCGGCGCTCCAGACCGGCGAGCTCCGTCCGGGCTTGTGCGGCGTCCGCTCGCAGACGCCGGGCGCGGACCTGGGCGTCGCGCTGTTCGGCCTGAAGCCGCGCCAGGTCAGGCGCCTGCGGCTCCTGACGAGAGGAGGCCGGGCCCGCGGCGAGCGCGAGCGCGATCAGCAGGGGGGGGAGGAGCCGTCGCATCAGTCGCGGTGATAGGGCGATCCGGCCAGGATCGTCACGGCCCGATAGACCTGTTCCGCCAGCATGGCGCGGGCGAGCGCGTGCGGCCACGTCTGGGGTCCGAAGGCGAGGGTGGAGCGGGCCGCCTGTCGGACGCGGGGATCCAGCCCGTCCGCGCCCCCGATGGCGAAGACCAGGCGTCGCTCGCCCCGGTCCCTCAGCTCGGCGATGTGAGCGGCGAAGTCGCGCGACGGCCAGGCGCGGCCCCGCTCGTCGCAGGCGATCAGGTGGGCCCCGTCGGCCGCCGCCAGGATCAGCTCGGCCTCGGCGGCCATGCCGGCCTTCTTCGGATCGAGGTCGACAAGTTCGACCGGACCTAGGCCCAGCGGACGGCCGGCGAGGGTGGCGCGGCGGGCGTAGTCGTCGGCGAGTTCCGCCTCCGGGCCGCGGCCCGGCTTGCCGATGGCGGCGATCGCCAGCCGCACGGGGTCAGTGGCTGGCGGCGCGGTGGCCGCCGGAGTCCACCGACCAGATCTTCTCGATGTTGTAGAAGGCGCGCACCTCGGGCCGGAACAGGTGCACGATCACGTCGCCGGCGTCGATCAGCACCCAATCGCAGTGCGGCAGCCCCTCGACCCGGGCCTTGCCCAAGCCAAGGTCCTTCAGGGTGCGCAGCAGGTGGTCGGCGATAGCGCCCACGTGACGGTGCGAGCGGCCAGAGGCGATGATCATGCTGTCGGCCATGGAGCTCTTGCCGCGCAGGTCGATCAACACGACGTCCTGGGCCTTGTCGTCGTCGAGCTTGGCGAGCAGCGCCTCCTCGACGGGGGTGCCGCCGACGGGCATGGGCGAGGCGGCGACGGAGGGACTTGAAGGGTCCTGGTCTTCAAACGGCGCGTCAGACGCGGGCGAGGGGGTCAGCGGAGCACTCCAGGGGAAACCATGTAGGCCGTCCCATATAGCATCCGGGGGCGCGGGCGTCACCCAGCCCCGTCATCCGCCCGTTCCCGCAGGGATCGCGCGGCCCTGAGCGCGGTGGAGCTCTCCGGATTGAGCGGGGCCCGAAGATAGGTCCAGGCCGGCGTCGGCCCGCCCGGCATCAATCGCGCCTTGCGGCTGGGCGCCCGGAAGCCGGCGAAGCGCGCGGCCGCCGGGGCCGTGCGGCTTTCCAGCAGCGAGCCCGGGCGCGCGACCACGGCGATGGGCATGAGCCGGAAGATGTCGGTCCAGCCCCGCCAGCGGTGAAACCCCGCCAGGTTGTCGGACCCCATCAGCCAGACGAAGTCCACGCCCGGGTGCCGCGCCTTCAGCGCCCGCAGGGTATCTACGGTCCAGCGCGTACCGGCCCGGGTCTCGAAGTCCGAGACCAGCATCGACGGCGAGGCGGCGACGGCTTGGGCGCTGGCCATCCGTTCCGCCAGGGGCGCGGTCTGGGCGGCGTCCTTCAACGGATTCTGCGGCGAGACCAGCCAGACGACGCGATCCAGCGCCATGCGCTTCATGGCCGTTTCGGCCACGTGCAGATGGCCGTCATGGGCGGGATTGAACGAGCCCCCCAAAAGGCCGACGCGCAGCCCGGGCGCGAGCGGCAGACCCTTCAGCCCGCCAGGCCTGGGGCCTGGGCGGCGGGGCGCGGGACCGGCGTGAAACAGGGGCAAGCGAGAGGTCCCGGGGCTTTTGCTCAGCCGTGCCCTAACACGCCGTCGTCAGGGCGACCAGCCGCCGGGGGTCTCGACCACGCTCTCATCCTCAGCGTCCATGTCCGTGACCTCGACGTCGCCCCGCCGGCGGCGGACTTCGGCCCAGGCGGCGCGCAGAACCTCGGTGACGCCTTCGCCCGACACGCCGGACACCAGCAGCGGGCGACGACCCGCGACGGCGGCGAGGGCCTCGGCCTTCTCCTCGCGCAGCTCCGGCGTCAGGGCGTCGATCTTGTTGAGGGCCAGGATTTCCGGCTTCTCGGCCAGCCCCCCGCCATAGGCTTCCAGCTCGCCTCGGATGATGCGCCATGCCTCCGCCACGTCCTCCTGGGTCCCGTCGATGAGGTGGATCAGGCAGCCGGTCCGCTCCACGTGGCCGAGGAACCGCGTGCCCAACCCCGCGCCCTCGCTCGCGCCCTCGATCAGGCCCGGGATGTCGGCGATGACGAAGCGCTCGGTCGGGCTCAGATCGACGACCCCGAGGTTGGGCGTCAGGGTCGTGAACGGATAATCCGCGACCTTGGGCCGCGCCGCCGAGACCGCCGACAGGAAGGTCGACTTGCCCGCGTTCGGCAGGCCCGCCAGTCCCACGTCGGCGATCAGCTTCAGCCGGAGCCAGATCCAGCGCTCCTCGCCCTCCTGGCCGGGATTGGCGTGCGCCGGCGCCTGATTGACCGGGCCCTTGAAGCGGGTGTTGCCCCAGCCGCCGTTGCCCCCGGCGAGCAGTCGCACGCGCTTGCCGGCGTGGTCCATATCGACCAGCACCGTCTCCTTGTCCTCATCCAGCACCTGGGTGCCCACGGGCACCTTCAGCACCACGTCGTCGCCCTTGGCCCCGTGCATCTGGCGGCCCTGGCCGTGGTGGCCGGTCTGGGCCTTGAAGTGTTGCTGATAGCGGTAATCGATCAGGGTGTTCAGTCCCTCGACGGCCTCGATCCAGACGTCCCCGCCCCGGCCGCCGTCGCCGCCGTCCGGGCCGCCATAGGGAATGAACTTCTCGCGTCGGAATGACACCGAGCCCCCGCCGCCGTTGCCGGAGCGGATGTAGATCTTGGCCTGGTCGAGAAACTTCATCGCGCGCTTATACGCCCGGACGGCGGCTGAGAAAGGGCGCGCGCTCTATTCCACCGTCACGGACTTGGCCAGGTTCCTCGGCTGATCCACGTCCGTGCCTTTCTGGACGGCGGTGTAGTAGGCCAGAAGCTGCATCGGGACGGCGTAGACCAGCGGCGCGATGAGGGGGTCGCAATCGGGGGCCGCGATGCGCGTCATCGCCGCGCCGTGGGGCGTTTCAGCCGCCTCGGGCGCGATCATCACGACCGGACCGCCCCGGGCTGCGACCTCCTGAAGGTTGGACGCGGTCTTCTCGAACACGTCGTCGAGGGGGGCCAGGGCGATGACGGGCGTCGCCTCGTCGATCAGAGCGATCGGGCCGTGCTTCAGCTCGCCGGCGGCGTACCCTTCGGCGTGAATGTAGCTGATCTCCTTCAGCTTCAGCGCGCCCTCCAGCGCCAGCGGGAACATCGAGCCCCGGCCCAGGAACAGCACGTCGGTCGCCTTGGCGATGTCATGGACCACCGCCTGGATGGCGTGGCCCATGTTCAAGGCCTCGGCGATCAGCCGCGGCGCTTCGAAAAGGGCCTTGACCAGACGCGCCTCCTCCTCGCGGTCGATCCGGCCGCGCTGGACCCCGGCGGCCACGGCGAGCGCGAGCAGGGCCGCGACCTGGGCGGTGAAGGCCTTGGTCGAAGCGACGCCGATCTCCGGGCCCGCGTGAGTGGGCAACAGGTGATCCGCCTCGCGCGCCATGGACGAGGAGTGGACGTTGACGACCGCCGCGGTCCTGAAGCCCTCGGCCTTGCACCACTTCAGGCTGGCCAGGGTGTCGGCGGTCTCTCCGGACTGGCTGACGGCGACCGCCAGCGTGCCGGGCATGAGGGCGGGCGAGCGGTAGCGGAACTCCGA
Organism: Brevundimonas sp.; assembly: GCA_046290035.1. Taxonomy (GTDB): domain Bacteria; phylum Pseudomonadota; class Alphaproteobacteria; order Caulobacterales; family Caulobacteraceae; genus Brevundimonas. The sequence continues at coordinate 994 of JBKBUS010000037.1, read as the reverse complement.
GGCGATCTCGACGTCGCACGGCAACCCGGCGATGCGCTCGAAGGCGTAACGGCCGATCATGCCGGCGTAGTAGGCGGTGCCGCAGGCGACGATCTGCAGGCGGCTGATCCCGGCGAAGTCCAGCCCCTCCGGCGGCCGGGCGCGGGCGTTGACGAGGTCCAGATAGGCCGAGAGCGTGTGCTGCACGCTGTCGGGCTGCTCGTGGATCTCCTTCTCCATGAAGTGGCGGAACTCGCCCTTCTCGACGAGGGCGGTGGAGGCGGAGACCTGCACGACCGGCCGGTTGGCGAGGCGTCCGGCGGCGTCGAAGACCGTCGCGCCGGTTCGGTCGATGCGGACGTAGTCGCCGTCCTCCAGATAGCTGATCTTCTGGGTGAACGGCCCGACCGCCAGGGCGTCGGAGCCCAGATACATCTCGCCCTCGCCCCAGCCGACGACCAGCGGACTGCCGCGTCGTGCCCCCAGGATCAGCCCGTCCTCGCCCTCGATCAGCACGGCCAGGGCATAGGCTCCGGTCAGCCGGTCCAGCACGGACTTGAAGGCGACCAGCGGATCGTTGCCCTTGGTCAGTTCGCGGTCCAGCAGGTGGGCGACCACTTCAGTGTCCGTCTGGCTTTCGAACACGTGGCCCTCAGCGGCCAGATCGGCCTTCAGTTCGGCGAAATTTTCGATGATGCCGTTGTGGACCAGAACGACCCGCCCCGCCTTGTGCGGATGGGCATTGGTGGTGGTCGGTGCGCCGTGGGTGGCCCAGCGGGTGTGGCCGATGCCGATGGTCGACTCCAGCGGCTCTGCGGCCAGAACGGCCTCCAGTTCGCGGATCTTGCCCTTGGCGCGACGGCGCTCGATCCGGCCATCGACCAGGGCGGCGACCCCGGCGGAGTCATAGCCGCGGTACTCCAGACGTTTCAGACTGTCGATCAGGCGAGGCACCGCTGGCCCCGTTCCGGTCACGCCGATAATACCGCACATGGCCTGTGTACCCTTGATATAC
>JBKBUS010000036.1:5316-9464 GCA_046290035.1 Brevundimonas sp. | reverse complement strand
TCTGTTCAGCGCGGAGGTGCGGGCCAACGGGCCGCTGCTGATCCTGCTGGACCTGAATCTGCCGGACATGTCGGGCACCGACATCCTGGCCCAGGTCAAGGCCGACGAGCGGCTGAAGCGGGCGCCGGTGGTGGTGCTGACGACGACCGACGACAAGGTGGAGATCCAGCGCTGCTACGACCTGGGCTGCAACGTCTACATCACCAAGCCGGTCGATTACGAAGCCTTCGCCACGGCGATCAAGCAGCTGGGCCTGTTCCTGTCGGTGATGCAGGCGCCGGAGATCGAGTAGGTCCATGACTCCCCGCGACGGACCGGTTCGTCTGCTCTACATCGATGACGACCGGGCGCTGGCGCGGCTGGTGCAGAAGGAGCTGTCGCGGCACGGCTTCGAGGTGGTGTGCGCCGACGGCGGCGACGCCGGCCTGGCGCGACTGGTCGAAGAGCGGTTCGACGTCTGCGCCCTGGATCACTTCATGCCCGGCCGGGACGGGCTGGAGGTGCTGCCCGACATCCTGGCGCTGAGCGAGCCGCCGCCGGTCGTCTATGTCACCGGGGCCGAGGACGGACGCATCGCCGTCGCGGCGCTCAGGGCCGGGGCGGCGGACTATGTCATCAAGGACGTGTCGGAGGACTTCACCGCCCTTCTGAGGGCTGCGCTCAACGACGCGGTGGAGCGCCGCCGGCTGGAGCGGGAGAACCAGCGCGCGATGGAGGAGGTCCGCCAGGCCCGCGACCGCGCCGAGGCCCTGCTGCGCGAGGTCAACCACCGTGTCGGCAACTCGCTGCAGCTGGTGTCGAGCTTCATGTCGCTGCAGCAGCGCCAGCTCAAGGACGAGGGGGCCAAGACCGCCCTGAAGGAGGCCCAGGCGCGGATCGAGGCGGTCGCCCATGTGCATCGGCGGCTCTACACCTCCGCCGACGTCGCGACGGTGGCCATGCACGACTATCTGGACGGGCTGGTCGAGGAGCTCGGCAAGTCGCTGGGCTCGGATGATCGCACCGTCACCCTTCGGCTCGACGCGGAGCCGATGCTGGTCTCCACCGATCAGGCGGTGTCGCTGGGCGTCGTCGTGACCGAGCTGGTGACGAACGCCGTCAAATACGCCTACGCCCCCGGACAGGGGGGCGAAATCCGCGTCCACCTGCGGGCCGAGGGGGACGGGCGCGGGGTGCTGGTCGTCGAGGACGACGGCGCCGGCATGGGCGACAGCAAGCCCAAGGGCACCGGACTGGGCGGCAAGATCATCGCCGCCATGGCCAAGGGCCTGCGCTCGGCGGTCGAGTTCGATCCGGCGCATCAGGGCGTGCGCGCGCGCCTGGCGTTCGATCGATGACGATGCGGCTGAAGTTCGGCGCGCCGGAGCCGGGGGTGACCTATGAGGCCCGCCCGACGGCCTTCGGGCTCGCCGTCGACGACCGGGGGCGGCTCGCCTGCGTCGAGGTGGATCGGGGAGAGGGACCGTATCTCGATCTGCCCGGCGGGGCGCTGGACGGCCAGGAAACCGAGCAGGAGGCGCTGTCGCGGGAGTTCGGCGAGGAGACGGGCCTTCGCGTGCGCGCCGTGGAGCGCATCGCCGAGGCCTCTCAGCTGTTCAGGAAGACCGACGGCCATCCGGTGGACAACCAGGCCGGCTTCTGGACCGCCGAGGTGCTGGCCTCGGAGCCCGAGCTGAAGTGCGAGGACGACCACACCCTCGTCTGGATCGCGCCGGAGGAGGCGCTGCGCCGCCTGCGGCACGAGGCGCACGCCTGGGCCGTCGCGGCCTGGCTGAGACGAGGCTGAGCCATACGGAACCGGCCCGCCGGCCCGAGCGCTACGTCAGGGAGCCGCAGCTTCGCGGTAGTCGCTCAGAGGAGACGGTGATGACCCATCCCGATCGTATTGAAGGCGCCGGCAAGAACATCGGCGGCAAGGCCAAGGAAGGCGTCGGCAAGCTGACCGGCGACGAGAAGCTCAAGGCCGAGGGCAAGATGGACCAGGCCGAGGGCAAGGTTCAGAACGCGGTCGGCGGCGTCAAGGACGCCCTCAAGGGCGACAAGCGCCACTGACGATCAGTCGTCGTCGCCGCCGAACAGGGTGACCGAGACTCCGCGCTCCTCGCTCTGTCCGACGGGACGGCAGTCTGACGAAAAGCCCTCGCGGGTCACGCGGTTGGAGCAGTCCTGTTCAACCAGGACAGGGCTGTCCGGCCGCGCCGCGCGCCGTTGAGGGCCGCAGACCACGCCGCCGCCCGCGTCCGCGGGTCGGCAGTTCTCGACCGCCGCCGGGCGCAGGGCGGGCGGGAGATCATCGCCCAGTTCCGCCAGCAGAAGGGCCCGCACCCGCGCCTGACAGGCCGCCAGCGGTTCGTCGCCGCGGATCATGGGGCTGCACTGCGCTCGCTCGTACCCGAAGGGGTTCTCACGCGCCCAATCCGGCAGAGCGGCTGGGGTCTGGACCAACAGGGCGAGCGCGAGGGTCAGCATGGCGGTCTCCTTCATCGCGACCCTATCAGAGCCGCCGCGCCGCGTCAGCGCACCAGCGTCCGCATGGCCCTGTCCAGTCCCTGCAGGGTGAGCGGGAACATCCGCTCCTGCATCACCTCCCGGATCAGGCCGACCGAGGCGGTGAAGCGCCAGTGACGCTCCGCCACCGGGTTCAGCCAGACCGACTTCTCCCACTGACGCACGGCCCGGTTCAGCCAGACCGCCCCCGCCTCCTCGTTCCAGTGCTCCACCGAGCCCCCTGGCACGGTGACCTCATAGGGGCTCATGGTCGCGTCGCCGACGAAGATGGCGCGCCAGTCGCCCGGGTACTTGTTCAGCAGCTCCCAGGTGGGCGTTCGCTCCGAATGGCGACGGCGATTGTCCTTCCAGACCCCCTCGTAGAGGCAGTTGTGGAAGTAGAAGAACTCCATGTTCCTGAACTCGCTGCGCGCCGCCGAGAACAGCTCCTCGCAGAGCTTGACGTGGGCGTCCATGGACCCGCCGACGTCCAGGAACAGCAGCACCTTGATGGTGTTGCGCCGCTCCGGCCGCATGCGGATGTCCAGCCAGCCCTGACGCGCGGTGCCGTCGATGGTGCCGTCGATGTCCAGCTCGTCCGGCGCGCCCTGGCGGGCGAAGCGGCGCAGGCGGCGCAGCGCCACCTTGATGTTGCGGGTGCCCAGCTCGACCGTGTCGTCCAGGTTCCGGTACTCGCGCTTCTCCCAGACCTTGACCGCCCGGCCCTGCTTGCCCGGACCGCCGATGCGCACGCCCTCGGGATTGTAGCCGCCGTGACCGAAGGGACTGGTCCCGCCCGTGCCGATCCACTTCGAGCCGCCCTCGTGACGGCCCTTCTGCGCCTCCAGCCGTTGGCGCAGCGTCTCCATGAGCTTGTCGAAGCCGCCGAGCGCCTCGATCTCGGCCTTCTCCTCGTCGGTGAGGTATTTCTCATTGAGCAGGCGGAGCCAGTCCTCGGGGATGTCGGCTGAGACCTCCTCACCCGCGCCGACGCGCTCGAGGCCCTTGAACACCTCGGCGAACACCAGGTCGAAGCGGTCGTAGTGCTTCTCGTCCTTGACCAGCACCGCGCGGGACAGGTGGTAGAAGTCGTCCACCGCCATGCCGGTGTCAGGGCCCACGACGCCGCGATCCATGGCTTCCATCAGGTGGAGCCATTCCTTCATCGACACCGGCACGCGCCGGTCCCTGAGCGCGGAGAAAAAAGGCAGGAGCATCGGGCCAGACTAGCGCGCTCAGAGCCGCGCGGCGATGCCTCTGGCGCCTTTGTCCGGCGCCGGGTTCCGCCTCGGCCGCGGGCGGACTTGGCCATCGCGGGCGCGGCGCGCTAGCGTGGCGTCTGAACTTCAGAGGTCCGTTCATGCCGCTCTCGATGAATCGCCGCGCCGCCCTGACCGGAGCGGGCCTTGTCGGAACCGCCGCCGTCCTGCCGTTCCGCGCCTGGGCCCAGGAGGCGGCGGCCTCGAGCGGCCTGGCGGAGGCGGTGGACGCCTATGTGCGGCGGTGTCTGGCGGCGTTCCCCGACCAGCCGGGCCTGTCGGTCGCGGTGGTCAAGGACGGGGCCGACGTCCTGACCCGCGGCTATGGCGCGCGCCGGATCGGGGGCCCCGACGATGTGGACGAGCGGACCCTGTTCGCCATCGCCTCGAACACCAAGAACG
>JBKBUS010000036.1:0-5306 GCA_046290035.1 Brevundimonas sp. | reverse complement strand
GCCGGTCAGGACCTACCTGCCGGGCTTCACCCTGTCGGACCCCTTCATCAGCGAGCGGATCACGGTGCGCGATACGCTCAGCCACCGCGCCGGGTTCGGGCTGGGGGCGGGCGACCTGCTGTTCTGGCCGAACAGCGACCGGACCCGCGCCGAGATCATGGCTGCGATCCCGTACGTGCCGATCGAGCACGGGTTCCGGGCGGGCTACCACTACTGCAACCTGATGTTCGTGGTGGCCGGAGAGATCGTGGCGGCGGCCTCCGGCCTGCCGTGGGAAGACTTCGTCCAGACCCGCATCCTGGACCGGGTCGGCATGGCCGACACCGTGCCCTTCACCAGCCGGGCGGACCCGGCGAAGTCGGCGCTGCCGCACGGCCGGATCGGGCCGCCCCTGCGCTACCAGGGCGAGATGGTGCTGCTCGAGGACTCCATCGCCGGCATCTGGAACTGGGACGCGGCGGGCGCGGCCGGCGCCTTCGCCTCCAACGCCGTGGACTGGGCCAAGTGGATGAAGGTGCGTCTGGCCATGGGCGAGCTGCCGGACGGCTCGCGGCTGTTCTCTGAGGCCGCGGCGCGCGAGATGTTCCGGCCGAACGTGATCACGGGATCGTCCGAGGGACCGACGGCGGAGCTGCCGGGCCGGGCCATCACCTCGACCTATGCGATGGGCTGGTCGGTCCAGGACTATCGCGGCGAGCGCTTCATCACCCACGGCGGCGGCTCGCCGGGCGGGATCTCCGCGACCGTCCTGCTGCCGGGCCGCAACGCGGGCTTCTCGATCTTCTCCAACGCCGAGGAGAGCTTCCTGCTGCGCGCGCTGCGCAGCGGCGTCGCCGACATCATCATGGACAAGACCGGCTTCGACTGGATCGCCGACAGCCGGCGGCTGCTCGAAGAGGGGACCGAGCGCTCGCTGGCGGCCGCGCGCGAGATCGACGCGAAGCAGGCGGCCGGCGCCCCGCCGTCTTTGCCGCTGTCGGCCTATGCGGGGACGTGGCGCGACCCCTGGTACGGCGACATCGTCATCTCGGAGCGGAACGGGGGCCTGTGGCTGGACTTCACCCGGTCCTACGCCCTGAAGGGGCCGCTGGAGCCCTACGACGGCGAGACGATGCGGACCCGCTTCCCCGACAAGCGGGAGGAGGACGCCTTCGTCACCTTCGAGCTGGAGGGCGGCCGTCCGGTGCGCGCCACGCTGAAGGGCGTCAGTCCCGACATCGACTTCAGCTACGACTATCAGGATCTGAGGCTGACGCGGGTCTAGAGCCGGACCACCTCGCCGTCCTCCTTGGTGAAGGTCTCCGGCCGCCGGTCCAGCACCTCGAACACGCGCTCGGAGGGGCGGGCCAGGACGACGCCCAGCGGGGTCGCGACGATAGGGCGGTTCACCAGGATCGGGTGGGCGACCATGGCGTCGAGGATGGTCTCGTCTGACACGCCGTCGTCCAGCAGGCCCAGCTCGGCGGCGGGCGTGCCCTTCTCGCGCAGGATGTCGCGCGGCGCGGCGCCCATGCGGGCCAGGAGATCTGTCAGCTGGTCGCGGGTCCAGCCGGCCTTGAGGTACTCGATCACGTCCGGGGTCAGCCCCGCGCCCTGAACCGCCGCCACCACGTTGCGCGAGGTGCCGCAGGCCGGGTTGTGGAAGATGGTGACGGGAAAGTCGCTCATGCGGACTCCTTCAGGGCGTTGCGGCGGACGGCGGCGCCGGCCTCGTACCAACCGCGGCTGCGGTTCACGATCCAGACGACGGACAGCATCACCGGCACCTCGATCAGCACCCCGACCACGGTCGCCAGCGCCGCGCCCGACTGGATGCCGAACAGGCTGATGGCGGCGGCGACGGCCAGCTCGAAGAAGTTGGAGGCGCCGATCAGGGCCGAGGGCCCGGCCACGTTATGGGCCTCCCCCGCCAACCGGTTGCCGAGATAGGCGAGACCCGAGTTCATATAGACCTGGATCAGGATCGGCACGGCGAGCAGCGCGATGACCAGCGGCTGGGCCAGGATCTGCTCGCCCTGGAAGGCGAACAGCAGGACCAGGGTGGCCAGCAGCGCCGCGATCGACAGCGGCCCCAGCCGCGCCAGCGCCCGGTCGAGCGCGCCCGCGCCGCGGGCCAGCAGCAGACGGCGGACCACCTGGGCCAGCAGGACCGGGATGACGATGTAGAGCAGCACCGACAGCAGCAGCGTATCCCACGGCACGACGATCGCGGCGATGCCGAGCAGGAGGCCGACGATCGGGGCGAAGGCGACGATCATGATGGCGTCGTTCAGCGCCACCTGGCTGAGGGTGAAGTGCGGCTCGCCGTCGGTCAGGCGGCTCCACACGAAGACCATGGCGGTGCACGGCGCGGCGGCCAGCAGGATCAGTCCGGCGATGTAGCTCTCGATCTGGGCCTCGGGCAGCCAGGGCCGGAACAGCCAGCCGATGAACACCCAGGCCAGCAGCGCCATGGAGAAGGGCTTCACCGCCCAGTTGACCAGAAGCGTCACCGCGATGCCTCGCCAGTGACGACCGACCTGCCCCAGCGCCGCGAAGTCGACGCGCAGAAGCATCGGAATGATCATCAGCCAGACGAGCACGGCGACCGGCAGATTGACCTGCGCGACCTCGGCCCGGGCGATCGCCGCGAAGAGGTCCGGCGCCAGCGCCCCGAGCGCGATGCCGACGACGATGCAGAGCGCCACCCAAAGGCTGAGCCAGCGTTCGAAGAGGGTCATGCGCGGGCCTCCGGCCGACCGCAGGCGGCGGTCCTCAGAACGTCGGAAAGGGGCGCGCAGACTTCCGGCGCGCCCTGGCAGCAGTCGGCGACGAGATAGGTCAGAAGCGCCGCCATCCGCTCGGCGTCGGCGGCGTAGATGATGAAGCGCCCCCGCCGTCGCGACTGGATGAGCCCCGCCTGGGCGAGCACCGCCAGATGGCTCGAGGTCGTGTTCGGCGGAGCCGCGAGCGCCCGCGCCACGTCGCCGGCGGCCATGCCGTCTGGGCCGGCCCGGACGAGATGACGAAAGGCCGAGAGGCGGCCGGGGTGCGCCAGCGCCGACAGGGCTTCGATCGCGATTGATGATTCCATGTTTCCGGAAATATAGAACCAATGTGAGAGGGACAAGGGGGCGGGGCGGCGGGCGGCTTGCACAGGTCGGGCGGACTCGTCTGGAGCCGTCCCGTGTTGAAACACCGTCCCAACCCGCTGAGGGTCCTGCTCATCGGCGACGCCCGCATGGCGTTTCCCGTCGCCAAGGCCCTGTCGCGCAGGGGCGTGAGGGTGTTCGCCGGGGTGTCGCGCTACAGCAACTACCTGGAATGGTCGCGGCATGTCAGGGGGTCGTTCCGGCATTGCTCCCTGGAGCCAGGCGGGGACGAGGCGGCGCCGGTGATCCTCGATTGGCTGGACCGCAATCCGGTCGACGCGATCCAGCCGGTGTCGGAGGCGGGCTCGCGCTTCCTGAGCCGGCACCGGGCGGTCTTCGAGGCGAGGGCGGCGCTGATCATGCCGCCGCCGGAGGCGGTCGGGCTGTGCATGAACAAGACCGCGATGTTCGCGCTCTGCGAGCGGCTTGAGGTCGCGCTCGCGCCGTTCCGACGGGTGAGGAGCATGGCTCAGCTGGCCGTGGCGGCCGCAGACGTGGGCTTCCCCCTGATCGTCAAGCCGGCCGTCGTCGATGCGGAACTCTTCGGCCGCAAGGCGCTCATCGCGCACGACAAGACGGATCTCGAGCGCCTGATGCCCGGCTGGCCGGACGTCCATCCCGAACTGATCGTCCAGCGATACCTGACCGGTCCCCGCCACAGCGTCATCTTCTCCGCCGATCGCGGCCGCCTCCTCGGCGCGGTCGAGGTTCGCGCCGCCCGCACCCACGAGCATGACGGCACGGGCTACACGACCTTCGGCGTGACCGTGGCCCCGACGCCTTCGGTGCGCGAAGGCGTGGAGCGTCTGGCGGCCGAGCTGAACTACAGCTCGACCGGGTGCGCCCAGTTCCTGGTTTCGCCGAGCGGGGAGATCACCTTCATGGAACTGAATCCGCGCGTGAGCCTGGCGCGGATCGCCGAGGCCGCGGGGCTGCCTCACTCGCGCTGGGGGCTGGACCTGGCCCTGGGGCGCGAGGTGCGGGGATGGGCTGACCCCTGGGCCGGCGCGCGGGAAGGGGTCCGGTACGTCTGGACGAAGGGCGACGTGAAGCTCCTCGCGTCACGCGTGCGGAGCGGCGAGGCGGGCTGGCGGGAGGCGGGGGCGAAGGCCGTGCAGATCGCGGCCGACGCGGTCAGCTGCCACCACGCGATCTTCGACCCGCTCGACCCGTTGCCGTCGGTGGGAACCTGGGGACACCGCCTGCTGGCTCCGCTGCGCAGGTTTCCCGAGTACGAGCCCGGCTACGCGCCGTCGCTCGGGCGAGCCCCGAAAGCCGCGTCGCCCCTCGCCCCGAGGCTTCAGTTGGCCCGCTGACCCGCCTCCAGGATCGGCATGCCGGCCTCGGTGGGGATGTAGATGATCTGGCGGTCCTGCTGGTCCGCGGTCTCGCGCAGCATGTCGATATAGGCCCAGCGCAGGTAGTTCTCCGGCCCGCCCAGGCTCTCGGCCATGATGCGGTTGGCCTCGTTGGTGCCGCGCGCGCGCTCGATCTCGGCCTGGGCGGTGAGGCGGGCGGAGTCCAGCGCGGCCTGGGCCTCCAGCACGCGGATGCGGCGGTCCTGCACCGCCTGCTCATAGGCGGCGCGGCCGGCCATCTGCTTGCGGTAGACGTTGTAGGTGGGCAGGGCCCAAAGGGCGAGGGCGGCCAGCGCCAGCCCCACCAGACTCAGAACGATCGTCGCGGTCACGCCACGCATCGGCTTTCCTCCCTCATCTTGGACGCGAACAAAGCGTCAGCAGCGCGCGCCGGTCAAGGACGCGGATCGAGCAGCAGGCCCGACACGGTCGCCGCCAGCAGGCGGGCCGCCCCGGGCGCGCGGGCCACGCGGCCCAGCACGTGGTCCCGAACCCAGGGCAGCAGCTTGCCGTCCGCCTGGTAGAAGGGGGTGAAGACCAAGCTCAGCGCCTGGTACAGCCGGATGTGCCAGCGTCGCGCCGCCGCATAGGCCCACAGCGCCCGGTCGCGATCGGCCCCGCGCTCCACCGCTTCCGCCAGGGCGAAGGCGTCGAGCAGGCCCATGTTCACCCCCTGACCCAGCTGGGGGCTGGTGGCGTGGGCGGCGTCGCCGATGGCGGCCAGCCCCGGTGCGACCGGCAGGGCCAGGGTGTGATGGCCGTAGCGCGCGGGCGTCAGCTGATCCGGGGTGGTGATCGCCTCGAGCACCGGCGCGCA
>JBKBUS010000035.1:0-9470 GCA_046290035.1 Brevundimonas sp. | reverse complement strand
CGAGGGCGAAGCGGAAGGCGGTTGATCGAGCGGCGTCCCCTGAGGTCCCGGCGTCAACCAATGTCGTGACGCCCTCCTTCCAGACGACCTAAGTCCCAAGAATGAGCCTCACGACGGGGTCGTGAACCGGGCGCTCGCGCAGCCGGTGGGCCAAGTGCGTCCGTTAGAAACGAAGCATGGCTCGATGAGGCGCGCAGGAGCGGAATCCGCCGCCAGAACGTCGCGACGCGAGCTTCACGCGACGCAAGAGATGGGCACAGCTGCTTTTTTTTAGTATGTCTGAACGAAAGTAGTCATATGTCAAAACGTGACGATCATCATCTCTTCGCCCTCGCCCTCACCGGCATGGTTGGACGCGCTGTCACGCCTGTTCGAGCATGACCAGGAGCCTGTGCTCCTGGCGGCGGCCTCGGACGTTTTGAGGCCGTTCGGCGTCACGGGTTGGGCCCTGACGCTCATCCCGACGAACGCGCAAGAGGCCCTTGTCCTGCTCTGGGACGGCTGGCCGGAAGAGTGGGCGGGGATATCGGCCAAACCCGGCTTCGGCTTTCGGAACCCTGCGACAGCGCGAAATCAGCATTGGATCTCAGCGGAAGTGCGACAGAGCGATCTCGCGCCCGAGCCAGTCGGACAGGCGCTGGAAGACGCCGCTGGGCGCCGGTTCAGCGACGGCCTTTGCATCCCGATCAAATCGGCCGTCGGCCTCGGGAGTTTCTGGCTGGCGGGCGACCGCATAGACCCCAGCCCGGAAGTCGGCAGGCTCGCCGCCGTCGTGGCTGCAAGGTTGTTGACCGTCCTGACGAACGACGTCCTCGAGGACTCGACGGATCGCCTCTCGCCGCGCGAGAAGGACGTCCTCAGCTGGATCGCCCGCGGCAAGACCGCCAACGAAGTCGCTGAAATACTGCGGATATCCCCCCATACCGTTGGCGAACATCTGAAGCACATACGCGGGAAGCTGAGTGCGTCGAACGTCGTTCACGCCGTCGTAAAGGCGTTGAAAAGCGGGCAGTTATCGATCTGACACCCCCATTTCACGGTACTGCCCCAGCCGCCGGTCTCATGTAGCCAAGTGGGGGCTTAGCGCCTCGGGGGCGGATCAAGTGAAGCTGAATGCTCTTGCGTTGACCGCGGCGGTCGGGGCCACGATCATGTGGTCCGGCCCCGCCGTCTTCGCTGGCGATACTGAGCAGAACGGGCCTGCGGCGAACACGTCGCGACCGGCCTCGACCATCGGAGCCGGGCTGGAGCAGGCCGCCGGAAGGGCTCTCGCGCACTACCCCTCGTTGATGGCCGCGGAGGCCGATCTGCAGGCGGCCGGGCAGGATGTCCGAACAGCGCGCTGGGGAAGATGGCCCAGCGCCTCCCTGGACGTCGTGGCCAGGTCCGACGGCGACGGATTTGAGCCGCGGGTGGACGTCACGCAGCCTCTGTGGACGGGCGGGCGCATACGCGGCGGGGTGCTGCGCGCCGAGGCCTTTCAAGGCGCAGCGGCGGCGAGGGTCGAGGAGCTGCGTCAGGACCTCCTGATCCAGGTGACCAACGCGTACTTCGACCACGTACGCGGCCAGAGGCTGCAGGCCATCTATATCGACAGCCTCAACGAACATCGTCGGCTGCTCGACACCATGACCCGGCGCGTTCAGCAGGAGGTCAGCCCCAACGCCGACCTCGAGCTGGCCCGCGCGAGAACCGCGCTGGTCGAACAGGATCTCGCTGCAGCGGAGGGACAGACCGATGCGGCCCGACGACGTCTGGTGCAACTGACCGGCGACGCAAACGGGACCTACAGCCCGCCGGTTTATTCGCCCGAGCTTCATCATTCCCCGCCCTCCGATGCGGGCCAGGCGGCGGTCGCCTGCTCCCCGACCCTGCGGCGGCTGGCCTCAGAGGCTGACGCGGCGGAGGCCGAACGTATGCTGGCGCGCTCCGCCGCCGTTCCCGAGGTCGGGCTGAGATACTCTTACGATCGGCTCTCCGGGAGCGTGCTCGGGCTGGTGCTGAGGACCGAGACCACCGGAGGTCTGGCGCCCCTGAGCAACGCCCGCGCGGCGCAGGCAAGGGCCTTCGCGGCGGATCAACAGGTTCTGACGGCTGAGCGGCTCGTGCTCGAGGCCGTCGCGCTCGATCTGGTGGAGAACACCTCCGCCCGTCGCCGCATAGAGGGCGCGTCGGCGTTCGCGGAGTCCACGGCGAACGTGACTGCATCGTATCTACGTCAGTTCACAGCCGGACGTCGCACATGGCTCGACGTCATGAACGCCGTCCGAGAGGGCGTCACGGCGCGGGTGGGTCTCGCTGACGCTCAGATCAGCGCGATGGCCTCCGCCGCCCGACTTGAAATCCGCACCTGCAGGTGGCCGAGCGTGGAGATGGCCGCGTGAAGAGCGTGATCTCTCTCGTCGCCATCTACGCGAACCGCCGGGGCGTGGATCTTCCGCCGAACTGGACCTCGGCTCTTCCGTCGGTCTCCGCGGCGGACGACCTTGGGGCGATTGCGATCGTCTGCGATCGTTTGGGATGGCGATCCCCCGAGGTGCTCAGGCGAAGGCCTCGAGCGCAGGATTTTCCACTCCTCTTGCTGGACCCCCTGCGGGGCGTAGCCGTGGCGGAACAGCAGGAATCGCTGGACGCTGTCAGGGTCACGACGTCCAACGGGCAGGCGCAGAGCTGGCCGCTGGTGAAGACCCAACGCTTCGTCGCGATACCGATGGGGGGGCTGGGGCGCGAAATGGACCGCGACCCTGGCGCTCTGAAAGTCGTCGTGCGCGCGATCCTGCGCCGACGCGGAGTGCTGGCGGCCGCCATAATCGCCACGATCGTGGTGAACCTGATCGCCCTGGCGACATCGCTATTCTCGATGCAAGTCTATGACCGCGTCATTCCGCGAAACGGGCTCTCCACCCTCTGGGCGCTCACCTTCGGCATCGGCGTGGCTCTGTTTCTGGATTTCGCGCTTCGCTCGGCCCGCGGGCTCATGATCGAGAAGGAGGCGGCGGAGATCGATGCGGAGGTCTCGGAGCACTTCTTGTCGCACGCCATCCGGGTGCGCTCGGACGCCGTACCCTCGGGGGTGGGCACCCTGGCCGCGCAGCTCAGGGGATGGGAACAGATCAGAAGCCTTTTGTCCTCGGGCTTCGTCTTCCTCATCGCGGACCTCCCCTTCGCCATCTTCTTCATCGTTGTGATCGCCGCTCTCGGCGGAGCAGTCGCGGCCGCGCCGCTCATCGCGTTTCCCCTCGCGTTGTTGCTCGCGGTCGGCCTGACGCGCCTGATCCAGGAGGATACCGCCAAGGCGGTCGAGAGCGGCAACCGCAAGAACGGTCTGCTGGTCGAGATCTTCGATTCGCTTGAGACCCTCAAAGCCAACCGGGCCGGCTGGTCCGTCATGGCGCGGTGGGGAGCGCTGCTCGACGTGCTCAGGCTGCATGAAGAGCCCGTGAAGCGCTGGTCCACACTTTCCTCCACCCTCTTCGGCTCCCTGCAGCAGGCGACCTACGTCGCGGTGGTGGCTTGGGGCGCGGTCCTGGTCGGACGCGGCGACATGACCATGGGCGCCTTGATCGCCTGCTCCATCCTTGCGGGCCGGGTGAACGGTCCGCTGATCACTCAGCTTCCTTCGTTCCTGGTTCAGTGGGGATACGCCAGGTCTTCGCTGAAGGCGCTGGACGCGATCACCCGCTTGCCTCTTGAACGCCCGGCGGGAAAGGCGGCCTTAAATCCCGTTCGATTGCGAGCAGCGCTCAGCCTGCGGGATGTGAGTTTCGCCTATCCCGGCGAACGCACGGCCCTGGAGGGGCTGAACCTGGACATCCGGCCCGGAGAGCGGGTGGCGGTGATCGGCGGGGTGGGCTCAGGCAAATCCACGCTCCTGAAGCTGATGGCGGGGCTTTATGCGCCGAGCTCGGGCCGTGTGCTCATCGACGACCTCGACTCCGGTCTGCTGGCGGATGAAAGCATTCGCCGCACGATCGGCTACCTTGCCCAGCAGCCGAGACTCCTCGCCGGCACGCTGCGGGACAACCTGTTCATGGGTCTGGATCGGCCGGACGAGGACCTCGTGATCGAGGCGGTCCGGGAACTGGGGCTGTCTTCGATCATCGCAGGTCAGGCGCGCGGGCTCGACCTTGAGATTGGCGAGGGCGGGCGAGGTCTGTCCGGCGGCCAGACGGCGCTGGTCGGCTTGGCGCGCACCTTCCTGGCGCACCCCCCGATCTGGCTTCTGGACGAGCCCACCGCCAGTCTGGATCAGGCTACGGAAGCATCGGTGATCCAAGCCCTCGATCGCCGGGTCGGGAAGGACTCCACGCTCATCTTGGCGACACACCGCATGCAACTGCTGCCGCTCTGCCAGCGCGTCGTCATCCTGCGCGACGGCAGGATTGCGATGGACGGATCTGTCGAGGAGGTCCTGGACCACATCAAGCGCCGCCCGGAGCGGCCGACGCCCGCGGCCCGAAAGGCGAGATGATATGGCGACTAATCGGCAGGTACGTCTCCCGACTCTGATCATCCTGGCCTCGGCCCTCGCCGTGGTCGTGTTCATCGCCTGGGCGAGCATCGCCAAGCTTGACCAGATCACTCGCGCGCCTGGCCGCGTCATCCCCAGCGGCCGCACCCAAGTCGTGCAAAGCGAGCACGGGGGGTCAATAGCCGAGATTCTGGTGCGCGAGGGCGATACGGTCCGCCGGGGGCAGGTCTTGGTCCGGCTGGACTCGATCGCTCTGGGCGCCGCGCTTGAGGACAGCGAGGCGACCGTGGCGTCGCAGCGCGCCAAGATGGCTCGCATACAGGCGGAGCTGTTCAGCCGACCTCTCGCGTTTCCGCCCGAGGTCGGCGCCTACCCCGAGTTCGTCAGCAGTCAGCGCCAGCTCTACCTTCGCCGACGCCAGGCGCTGGAGTCGTCGATCGATGCATTGCAGGCGCAGCTCCGGCTCGCCCGGCAGGAGTTGGAGCTGAATCGCCCGCTCGTCGAAAGCGGCGACGTGAGCCGATCCGAGATGTTGCGCATGGAACGCGGGGTGGCCGACCTGGCGGGGCAGATCGCCATTCGGCGGTCAGAATACCTCCAGGAGCTACAGGCGGAGTACGCCGCCACCGAGGAAGAACTGGCCGGCTCGCTTCAGGAACTGACGCAACGGCGCGCGGCCTTCGAAAGCGCCGAGCTCGTCTCCCCGTCAGACGGGATCGTGGTCAACCTGCGCGTGACGACCATCGGCGGAGTCGTGGCCCCCGGGGATGAGGTTCTGCAAGTCGTGCCGACCGGCGACGAACTTATCGTGGAGGCGCGCGTGCCGCCGCAAGAGATCGCCTTCATCCGGGTGGGCCAGGAGGCGTCGATCAAGTTCGACGCCTATGATTCCGCCGTCTACGGTTCGGGGCTAGGGCGCGTCACCTACGTCAGCGCCGACACGCTGGAGGAACCCACGCCGCAAGGTCCGCGACCCTACTATAGGGTCAACCTCAGCGCAGACACCTCAGGCTTGCGGCCGCGGCGACCGGACGAACAAGTCTCCCTGCAGCCCGGCATGACGGCGACCGTCGAGATTCTCACCGGCGATACGACGGTCTTCCGCTACCTGACGAAGCCCATCTTGAAGACGGCCTCCGAGGCGTTCGGGGAACGCTGACCCCCCCTGATTCCGGTAAGTGCGTGGCCCCCGGATCACGGGTAACGCTGATCGGAGGTTAACGTCGGGCCTGAGGAGGCTGTCGCCATGTCTATCGAAGCTGTGGGTCGGGGGGCGACCGAAGGATCGGCGGCGTCCCATGAGGCGACCAAGGCCGCCGAAGCCGGCGAAGCTTCAGCGACGGACACGGCGGCGCCGGCGGTTCGCCGCCTCCGCAAGGGTCTGAACGAGGCGGCGACGGGGACGGAGCGTGCGGCAGACGCAGCCTCGCCGCCAGATGAAGCCAAGGCGGATGCGGCAGAGGCTGCGGAGACGGTCGACGCAGCGACCGTCGACGCAGGCGCCGTGGCGTCCGTGCAGGACGTGGTCGAGGCGGAGCGCCTGGGCGGTCTGCTGGAACTTGGCGGGGGCTGGACCCCGTGGGCCACCGGCGGGGCGATCCTGGGCACGGGGCTTATTGGCGCGGCGCTGCTTGGCGGCGGCGGATCGAGCAACACGCCGCCGACGGCGACGGCGGACACGGGCGCGGCGACCGAGGGCGGAGCGGCGGTGACGGGCTCGGTGGCGACCAACGACGCCGATGCCGACAGCGATCCGCTGACCTACAGCCTTAACGCTCCGGTGGCGGGGCTGACGCTGAACGCGGACGGGACCTGGAGCTTCGATCCGACGAACGCCGCCTACAACGGCCTGAAGGCGGGCCAAACCCAGCAGGTCGTGGCCAATTATACGGTCTCGGACGGCCAGGGCGGGACCGCGACCTCGACCCTGACGATCACGGTGACCGGGACCAACGACGTCCCGACGGCGACGGCGCGCACGGGGACGGCGACCGAGGGCGGGGCGGCGGCGACCGGGGCCCTGGCGGCGACGGATCCGGACGGCGATCCGCTGAGCTACAGCCTGAACGCCCCGGTGGCGGGTCTGACGCTGAACGCCGACGGGACCTGGAGCTTCGATCCGACCCATGCGGCCTACAACGGGCTGAAGGCGGGCGAGACCCGGCAGGTGGTCGCCGACTACACTGTCTCGGACGGCAACGGCGGCACGGCCACCTCGACCCTGACCATCACCGTGACCGGGACGAACGACGCGCCCGTCGCCGTGGCCGACGTAAACTCCGCCACCGAGGGAGGAGCCGTGGTCACCGGCTCGGTCGCCGCCAACGACAGCGACCCGGACGGCGATCCGCTGACCTACAGCCTGAGCGCCCCGGTGGCGGGGCTGACGCTGAACGCGGACGGGACCTGGAGCTTCGATCCGGCGAGCGCGGCCTACAACGGCCTGAAGGCCGGCCAGACCCAGCAGGTTGTGGCCGACTACACCGTCTCGGACGGCCAGGGCGGGACCGCGTCATCGACCCTGACGATCACGGTGACCGGGACCAACGACGTCCCGACGGCGACGGCGGACAGCTATACGACGGCGGAGGACACGGCCCTGGTGATCCCGGCGGCCGGGGTTCTGACCAACGACGCCGACCCCGACGGCGATCCCCTGAGCGCGACCCTGGTGAGCGGGCCGGCGAACGGGGTCCTGATTCTGAACGCCGACGGCAGCTTCACCTACACGCCGGACGCCGACTACAACGGCTCTGACAGCTTCACCTACAAGGTCGACGATGGCACGGTCGACGGCGACACCGTCACCGTCAGCCTGACGGTGACGGCGGTCAACGATGCGCCGACGATCCTGGCGCCCGCCGGCCTGGCGGCGACGGAGGACGCGGCTCAGGCGATCACGGGCGTCACGGTGGCCGATCTGGACGCGGGTTCCGCTCCGTTGACGGTGACCCTGTCGGTTCCGAGCGGAGCCCTGTCGGCGACCTCGGGCGGCGGCGTCACGGTGGGCGGGACCGCCTCGTCCCTGGTGCTGACGGGGACGGCGGGGGACATCAACGCCTTCATCGCCGGGGCCGGCGTGACCTATCTGCCGGCGGCGAACGCGACCGGCGACGTGACATTGACCGTGGTCGCGGACGACGGCGGGGCGACGGGCGCGGATCCGGGGCTGAGCGGAACCGGGTCGAGCGAGGCGGCGACGACGCAGGTGACGCTGACGATCGCGCCGGTGAACGACGCGCCCCAGGCGAGCATCGCGGCGGCGACCTATGGGGCGAGCGAGGGCGCGGCCCTGTCGCTGAAGGGGCAGCTGTCGGTCTCGGACGTGGACGCGGGCGCGGGTGCCGTGACCGTGACCTTGACCGTGACTGAAGGGGTGCTGACGGTAAGCGCGGGCGGAAGCGGCGCGACGGTTCAGAACAGCGGGACCGGCGCGGTGACGATCACCGGGACGATTTCGCAGATCAACGCGCTGCTGAGCACGGATTCGACCAGCGTCGTCTCGTACCAGAACAGTCTGGACACGCCGTCGGCGAACACAACCCTGACGCTCAGCGTCGATGACGAAGGCAACGCCGGCGCCGGCGGCGCGATGCAATCCAGCGACACGGCCGTCATCACGGTCGCGGCGGTCAACGACGCCCCCGTCAACGTCGTTCCCGGCGCGCAGTCGGTGAACGAAGATATGCCGCTGGTGTTCTCGGTCGCCAACGGCAACGCCATCGTCGTGGCCGACACCGACGCCGGCGGCGCCCCGCTGACGGTCACCCTGGCGGTGGCGCAGGGCGTGCTGACCCTGGCCCAGACGACAGGGCTGAGTGTCACCGGCGACGGCACGGGCACGATCGTGCTGACGGGCTCCGCGACGGACGTGAACGCGGCCTTGGACGGCCTCACCTATCAGGGCGCGTTGAACTTCAACGGATCGGACACGCTGCAGATCACCACCGAGGATGTAGGGGCGTCCGGCTCGGGCGGCAGCCAGACCGACGTCGACACGATCGCCCTCAGCGTCGGTCCGGTGAACGACCTGCCGGTCGCCGCCGACGATCCCTCCGGCGCCATGGACGAGGACGACGGCCCAGCCAGCTTCGTCGTGCTGGCCAACGACGCCCTGGATCCGGACGCGGGCGCGAGCAACACGGTCAGCGTGAACTCCGGCGGGATCGCCGTGACCGGCTCGGCCGGGGCGCCCGTGATCGCGGGGTCTGCGGTCACGGCCACGGTCGAGACCGACGGTCGGATCACGCTTGCACTCGGATCGGCCTTCCAGGCGCTGGGGGCGGGCGAATACGCCGACGTGACGGTCCCCTACACCCTGACGGGAGATCCGGGCGACACCTCGACCGCCACCCTGACCGTGCGCGTCACGGGCGCCAACGACGGTCCCACGGCCGTGGCGGACGCCTTCGCCATGAACGAGAACGGCGTGCAGCTGTTCGCCGTGGCCGCCAACGACACGGACGTGGACTTCGGCGACGTTCTGGCGGCGGTCGGCGTTGATCCGGCCTCGGTGACGATCTCCAGCGCCAACGGCACGCCGGTCGATCCGGCCGACATCGCCATCGCCGTCGTCGGCGGCCAGATCCAGGTTGATCCCGGCGCGGCCTTCGACTTCCTGACGCCGGGCCAGTCGGAGACCATCACCTTCACCTACACCGTGCAGGACGCGTCGGGGGCCCAGTCGACGGCCACCGTGGTCCTGACGGTGAACGGGGCCGACGAGAACACCGCCCCCGAGCTCGATCTGAACGCCGGGGGCGCCGGCCTGGACAATGCGGCGGCCTATACGGAGAACGCCGGCGCCGCCGCCCTGGCGCCGGCGCTGACGCTGTCGGACGTCGAGGGGGGCCCGATCACCGGCGCGTCCGTGGTCATCGGCGCCGGCCGCCTGTCCGGAGACGCGCTGACGGTGGACGGCGCGGCCTCGGGCTCGAGCGGCGGCGTCTCCTGGAGCTACGACGCGGGGACCGGAACCCTGACCCTGACGGGCTCGGCG
>JBKBUS010000392.1:0-2125 GCA_046290035.1 Brevundimonas sp. | reverse complement strand
CGACGGCGCGCGCCAGCGGATGGCGCGAGGCGCGGGCCAGGGGCGCGACGATGACCGCCAGCTCGGGCTCCGCTCCGATCAGCGCCGGTCGCCCCTCGGTCAGCACGCCGGTCTTGTCGAAGACCACGTGATCGACTTCCGCCAGCCGTTCGAGGGCGGCCCCGGACTTGACCAGGACCCCGCGGCGGAACAGGCGGGCGGAGGCGACGATCTGCACGGCCGGAACGGCCAGGCCGAGGGCGCAGGGACAGGTGACGATCAGCACCGCCACGGCCCGGATCAGGGCCTCCCGGGGATCGAGACCCAGGGCCCAGCCGCCGGCGAAGGTCGCCAGCGCCGCCGCGTGCACGACGGGCACATAGAGGGCGGCGGCGCGGTCCGCGAGCCGGACGTAGCGCGAGCGCGACTGGGAGCCCGCCTCCACCAGCCGGGCGATGGCCGCCAGGGCGGAGTCCTCCGACCGGGCGCGGGCGCGCACGGTCAGCAGACCGGATGTGTTGACGGCGCCGGCGCGGCACAGCTGTCCCGGACCGACCCGCTCGGGGGCGCTCTCGCCGGTCAGCAGGCTGTTGTCGAGCAGCGCCTCGCCCTGTTCCAGGGTGGCGTCGACGGGAATGCGGTCGCCGGGCCGCACCCGAAGGACGTCGCCCGGCTGGATGTCGCCGAGCGGGACCGACCACTCGAGGCCGTCCGCGTCGATGACGCTGGCGACGGGCGCCTGGAGCGCCAGCAGGTCGCCGGCGGCGCTGCGCGCCTTCGCCCGCAGCACATGGTCGAGCCAGCGCCCGATCAGCAGCAGGAACAGCAGCGAGACGGCGGCGTCGAAATAGGCGTCGCGGCCGTTGAGGATGGTCTCGGAGAAGCTGATCGCCAGCGTCAGTATGACCCCGACGGAGATCGGCACGTCCATATTGGCCCGGCCCGCGCGCAGCGACCGCCAGGCCGACTCGAAGAACGGCATGCCGGCGAAGATGGCGCAGGGCGCGCCCACCGCCGCCGACATCCACATCATCATGGTGCGGGTCGCCGGACCGAGCTCCTGATCGAACAGGCCCGCCCAGATCGGCACCGAGAACATCATGGCGTTCATCGCGCCGAAACCGGCCACGGCCAGGGCGAGGATCAGCCGCCGGCCCTCGCGGTCGCGCTGCGCCATGGCCGCGCCCGGATCGAACGGGGTCGCCGGATAGCCCAGCCGGTCCAGGGCCGAAATGATCCGGCCCGGATCGACGCTGGCGTTGGCCAGACCGATGGCGAGGCGGCCGGTCGAAAGGTTCAGACGGACCGAGTCGACGCCGGGCAGGCGCGAGACTTCCCGTTCAATCTTCGAAATGCACCCGGCGCAGCGGGCGCCCGTCACCAGAAGATCCAGACGGGCGCGGCCGTCCTCCTGCCGGCGCAGGAAGGCCGACATATCCGGCCGCGACGCCGCGTCGAAGGTCACGGCCATGACAGTCTCCGTTCGGCGACGAGGGCCTGGCCGGCCGCGCCGGCCGCCTCGATGCGAACGTCCCACGCCCCCGAAAGCCCGTGAGTCGCCGCATAGACGCCGGGCCCCGACTCCCGCAGGACCAGGTCCGTGCGCCCCTGTTCGGTGGCGGGACGCTGCAGGGTGGCGGAGACCCGCAGCCCGGCCAGCGGCCGGCCGTCGCGGTCCTGCATCACCACCTCGAGGCCGTCCGGGCGCGCCGCCGCGCCCGCGCGCCAGCCCAGCGCCTCCTGGGCCCGCTGCCGTTCGAGCTCGGCGTTGTAGATCAGACCCGCCTCATAGGGACGCGGCGCCACCTGGCCCGGATGGGAGCGGTAGGCCGCCACCAGGAAGCCGGCGTCGACGCCGATCACGATGGCGAAAAAGGCCACGACGCCGGCGCCGACGTGCCAGCCCTTGACCACATAGGGCGACTTCACTCGCATCGGGGTGCTCATGGCTGCGGGGTCCCGTAGTCGAAGGCGGTGCGGACGGTCCGGGTCTTGTCGCCGGAACGGAGCTCGAAGGCGGCGTCGCGGCTGCCCGCCGCCGCCGGATCCGCCGGCGCGGTGACGAAGACCCGGATGGAGGTGACGCGGTTGGGCTCGACCGCCAGCCGCAGCGGATCGGTCTCCGGGCGGCCCGGCGCTCGCAGGA
>JBKBUS010000391.1:0-2127 GCA_046290035.1 Brevundimonas sp. | reverse complement strand
GGGTTGGCCCCGTTGGCCAGACCCACCGCGCGCACCGCGGACGGCGCGTCGATGGCGGCGGCCAGCTGTCCGTAGCTGCGCGTCGTTCCGGCGGGGATGCGGCGCAGCTCGGCCCACACCCGGCGCTGGAAGGCCGTCCCGCCGGTCCGCACCTCAAGCCGGTCGAGCGCGGTCGCCTCGCCTGCGAAGTAGGCGCTCAGCGCGCGACCGACCGACGGCGGCACGCCGCCGTCGGTCAGGCGCACGGCCCCGTAATGGCGGGCCAAAAGCCGGTGAAGGCGGGGCGCGTGATCCTGAAACTCGAGCGCACGCAAAGCGCCCTCCCCGTCCGTGACAACGAGCAGCGGCGAAAGCGGGCTGTCGATACGTGAAAGGATCAGATCAGGCGGCTCGGTCGGCATGGACAGGCTCCAGGTTCGGCAAGACGCAAGGATCGATCCCCGCGAGTTCCAGATGGCGCAGGGCGTAGGCCTGCCAGGGTCGCCACGCCTCGGCGCAGCGCCCGGTGACGGCGGCGTCGAGCCCAGCCGGGTCCACACCCCAGGCCCCCACGACCCGAAGCCCCGGCCGAGCGGCCACCAGCGGCGCCAACGCCGGATCAGCCGACAGGTCCCGCCCGATCGCCTCCGGGTCGGCCGACAGATCGAACAGCCTTCGGACGCGCGCCAGCAAACGCGGCAGGACCCGCAGGTCCGAGACTTCCGCCCGCACGTCGAGGCGGCCCGTCGCGAACCCGGCCTGGACCCACCCCTGCGCGCCCTCTTCCATCGCCAGGTCTCGCCGCCAAAGGCCGCCCCGGACGTCCTCCCCGGCCGCCTGAAGGTCCGCCAGGGCCTGAGTTCGATCATAGGGCTCGCGGAACGGCAGGCTCAGCTTCACGCCGCCGACCTCCCCGCCCGGCGCGACGGTTGTCCTGCGCCGCAAGGCTGACGGGGGACGCCCGTAGAGCGCCTGGAAGGTCTCGTTGAACCGCCGCACGCTGCCGAAGCCCGCCGCAAGGGCGATCTCGGCCATGCCCAGGCCGCTGTCGTGGATCAGGGACTTGGCCAGCAGCACCCGGCGCGTCTGCGCGACGCTGACGGGGGCGGCGCCGAGATGCTGACGAAAGAGCCGTCGCAGGTGGCGCCCGCCGACGCCCAGTCTGGCGGCCAGCGTCTCCACATCTCCGTCATCCAGCGCGCCTGCCTCGATGAGCGCCAGGCCCCGGCTGACCGTATTGGACGACCCCCGCCAGGCGCCCATGTCCGGCGCGGTCTCCGGCCGACAGCGCAGGCAGGCGCGGAAACCCAGCTCCTCGGCGGCGGCGGCGGTCTCGGCGAAGCGGACGTTCTCGAAGCGCGGCGTGCGCGCCGGACATATCGGACGGCAGTAGATCCCCGTCGTCTTGACGCAGGTGAAGAACCGCCCGTCGAAGCGGGCGTCGCGCGTCAGCATCGCGCGATAGCAGACCTCGGGATCCAGAGTGGCGGGAGCGTCCATGCGGCGACCATGCGCCGGATCGCCGGCGAGGTCTCGCGGTTTTCGGACACGACCGTGCGGTCAGGTCAGCGCTGGCGAGCCTTGCGGGCGGCGTAGCGGGCGTCGCGTCGCGCCTTCTGCTCTTCCTTGGTCAGCTGCTTGCGCGCCTTGCGCTCGGCGCGCTTGGCGGCCAGTTCCTCTTCTTCGGACTGACGCGCGGCTTCGAGGCGAGCGGCTTCGGCCTCGGCCTTCTGGCGACGCTTCTCGGCCTTCTCGAGCTCGCGCTGGCGACGCAGCTCTTCCTTTTCGGCTTCCTGTTTGGCCTTCAACGCCTCGAAGTCGGCGGCGGGCACATGGGCCTTCGGCTTGAACTTGGCCAGAAGGGCCTTCTTGGCCTCCGCCTGGGCGGCGAGGCGGTCGGTGAATTCGGTCTGCTTGAGATCGCGCATGCGCGGTGTGTCGTTCCTCGGGCGACGAAACGCCGTCTGCCGGCGCGGGGGCGACGGCGTCGAAGCGCTTCATGGGCTGGGGGCCGCCGCGATCCGATCAGCTGAAAGGTCAGGGCGGACGAGCGGGCGCGCCCGCTTCGGCCGTCCACATAAGGTCCCGGGCCCGCGACGGCAAGCCGCGCCGTACGGTCAGTCGGGCTGTTGAGCCTGGCCGACCACC
>JBKBUS010000034.1:0-9656 GCA_046290035.1 Brevundimonas sp. | reverse complement strand
GGGGCGGCAGCCGCCCGGCCTGGGTGGTCTCCAGATAGGCCGCAACCAGCCCCAGCGCCGCGATTTCGGCCGGGGTGAAGGCCCCGAACCCATCCAGGGCCTTGACCCCGTACAGCCGCTCGACCCGCGCCTTCGCCCCGGTCGGCTCGGCCAGCGCCTGGGCCATCGCCTGGGGGACCGCGCCCGACGCGTCCAGCGCCGCTCGGGCGTGCTTGTCTGCGAACAGCCGCTCGGCCGCCAGCACCTCGCTCGGCCGGAACGCCGCGAGCGCTGCCGCCAGCTCCTCCGGCGCACAGGCGACCGTCTCGACCTCGGACGACGACAGCTCCACCACCGCCACAGCCGCCTCGCCTCGCGTGATGGCGACGGCGGCCAGCCGGTTCGCCCCGCGCGCGTCCAGCAGCGAGTCCTCGGTCAGCGTGCCCGGCGTCACGACCCGCACCACCTCGCGCCGGACGACGGCCTTGGAGCCGCGCTTCTTGGCTTCGGCCGGGTCTTCGGTCTGCTCGCAGACGGCGACCTTGTGGCCCTGGCGGATCAGCCGCGCCAGATAGCCCTCCATGGCGTGGACCGGCACCCCCGCCATGGGAATGTCGCCGCCCTGGTGCTTGCCGCGCTTGGTCAGGGTGATGCCCAGCGCCGCCGCCGCGATCTCCGCGTCCTGGAAGAACAGCTCGTAGAAGTCGCCCATCCGGAAGAAGAGCAGCGCATCGGGATGGCCCGCCTTGGCGGTCAGGTATTGCGCCATGAACGGCGTCGCGCCCTCGAGGGAGGCGGCGACCTCGGGCGGCTGGCCGGACGGCGGGAAGGCGGGGGCGTTCATCACGGACGAAGGTGACGGATCACCCCGCCGGTCTCAAGGCCGCCGGCGCATGATCATGCGCCGTTGGAAAGGTTGCGCGCCAGGATGGCCCGAACCTCCGCGCGCGTTTCCGCTGACGTTGCGCCCTGGACGCCGCGGAGCGCCGGAGGCAGATGACCACCCGGAACGTCGCCCGGCTGGAAGACGAAGGCGTCGAACATCTCGCGCCAAACCGATCGTTGCGACGGCGGCAGGTCGCGCACCATCGTCATGGCGTGGATGAGCGCCTCAAGAGGCCTCATGTCGGCGGGCGCGGGATTCCACCAGTAGTTCACCAGAACGCTGAGCCGGTCCAGAGACTGGACGTGGTGCCACCACATGTACGGGATGAAGATCGCGTCGCCGGGCTCGAGCTCCGCCGTCTCGGACTCGGCCCAGGCTTCGACGAAGCGGGGATGGCGCTCCAGGTCGGGCGCGGCGATCGACACCATGCTGACGGGCGGCCCCGCCGGCGTCCGCTCGAAGGGCCCGATGTAGAGATTGCGGGTCTGTTTCGGCGGGAACAGGGTGAAGCGTCGCCGCCCGCCCGCCACGATCGCCAGGTTGTCGTTCATGTCGTGGTGGGTGTGGACCGTGACGGCGTTGCCGATCCACAAACGGGGGGCCACTTCGGAGCCCAACAGGGGATTGGGATTGGCCTGGCTGAAGCCCGGCAGCGCGTCCGGCTCGGGGATCGACTGCAGCGCCAGCGCCGGCGGCCTGTCCGTCTCCGCGTGGCGCAGCAGCAGGTCCAGCGCCTGGCTGACCGTCGTCATCCTCGGCTCGAAGTTCAGGCCCGACAGGTCGGCGTTGTAGAAGAAGCGTCCCTCCGCTTCGGGCGGCGCCACGACGGCGCGCACCGGCCGGCCCGGATCGAAGGATTTCAGGTGCTCCGCCAGGGCGGCGGGCGACTCCAGCGCCGCCTGAACGGCCGTCCAGTGACGCGCCAGCCCGCGCAGGACCGCGGGCCGGGCCGCCGGCAGGATATCTCGGCGGAAGGTTGCGGCGTCGACGCCATGATACTCGACGATCTTGCGGCTCGGCGGGAGGGTCGGCATGGCGCTCACCCTAGGCGGCGCATTTGTCTGAGGAAAGGGCGTCGGTCGTCTTCTCGGGCGGCCTTGGCTCGGTCAGGCCGCGCTGGCGGTTCGAGGCGCCGACAGCGCCTGGGCGGCTTCCGGGTCCAGCGCGAAGCTCGACCAGTCCAGCCCCGGCGTGGACCGGCGGGCGTGGGCGGCCGCCAGCATGGCCCGGAGCTCCGCCGCCGACGCGACCGAGGTCACCAGGAGGGGTCGACCTGGCAGGTCGAGCCCGAAACTCAGTCCCGCCTGCATCGGGTCCAGCCTCGCCTCGGCCAGGCGCCGCCGGACGCGCGACAGCGCCAGCAGGTCGGTTCCCACCGGTGCGGTCTCCACCGCGCCGAACAGAAGGCCGTGCGCGAAAACGGCGGACACCTGAACTTCCAGGTCCATGGCGGCCAGGGCTTCCAGGGTCCCCGTCCGCAGGGCCCGTTGGTCCAGCAGGCTGCACGGCACGCGGATGGCGTCGGGCGCGTAGCGGCGCGCCAGCAGGGCGGGAGAGTCCTCCGGCCCGGCGCAGATGCCCAGCTTCCTGAACAGGCCCTGCGCCTTCAGCCGCTCCAATCGGTCCCACAGGGCGCGCCCTTCGGCGCCCGCCAGATCCGAGGCCCGGCCGACGAACACGGTCTCGCCGCGCGGCAATCCCATGTGCTCGAGCGAGCGGCGGGCGCGGGCCTCGACCCGATGCAGTCCTTCGGAGATGGCGACGGTGCGCGCGTCCACCCGGAACGGCGACGGGAAGGGCCAGGCCTGCCCCAGCAGGCGCTCCACCTCGCCCTCCGGCCGCGAAGTGACCCGGCGGACCCCGGCGTCGGCGGCGGTCTGAAGCAGTTGGCGCGTCGCGTCCTCCTGCGCTCCGGGCGGCGGCGCGGGCGAACGCACCGGCGACGGCGCGAGCGCGACGGACAGGCGTTCGGCGGGATTGTCGGGCGCGGACGGGTTCACCGGCCGACCCTGCCCCCGAAAGTTTAAGGGACCGCTTCCGGGAGCCTACCGAAGGGTTACCGTCGCGACGGATGGTGAGCGGCCTCAGGCCCTAGGGGCGTCGGCTGTTCTATGCCTCGCTTGCCGCCCTCTAGTCCGCGTCCGCCTGACGGTCTGGATGCGCCGCCGCGAAAGCCGGGTGCAGTTCGGCGCGCGCCGCCACCGCCGCGATCCTCGGCCACGGATCGAGCGGAATGTTGAAGCGCGCGGCGGAATAGGCCTGCGGGATCAGACAGCAATCCGCCAGCGTCGGCGTCTCGCCGAAGCACCAGCCGCGCCCATGGCGGGCGATCAGGCTTTCCAAGGCCTCGAAGCCCGGCCGTATCCAGCGCGCGGCCCACGCGTCGGTGTCCGCCTGGTCGGCGCCGGAGATCTCCCGCACCGCCTTCAAGACGCGCAGATTGTTCAGAGGGTGCACGTCGCACTCGACCAGCGCCGCCATCGCCCGCACATGGGCCCGCTCGATCTTGTTCACCGGCAGGAGCGGCGGCTCGGGGAAGGCTTCGTCCAGCCACTCCAGGATCGCCGGACTCTGGGTCAGGACCGCCGGCCCGCCGTCCTCCGGACCAAGCTCCAGCGCGGGGACCATGCCCTGGGGATTCAGCGCCAGAAAGGCCTCTGACCGCTGCGCCCCGGTGCGCAGGTCGACGCCGACCTGATCGTAGGTCAGGCCCTTGAGGTTCAGCGCGATCCGTGTCCGGTAGCTCGTTCCGGAGCGCCAGTAGCCGTGCAGGATCATCGGGCGATCTCGAAGCTGAGCGGGGTCAGGCCGCCGATGCGACAGTCGATCCGGTCGCCGGGGACCACCGGCCCCACCCCCTCCGGCGTGCCGGTGAAGATCAGGTCGCCGGGCATGAGCCGCCACAGCTTGCCCAGTTCCGCGACGATCTCCTCCGGCGCCCAGATCATGTCCGACAGGCGACCCCGTTGGCGCGTCTCGGCATTGACCTCCAGGGCGATCTCGGCCTCGGCGTCCGGCAGGAGGCCGAGCGTGATCGGGCCGCAGGGGGCGGACTGGTCGAACCCCTTGGACGCGTCCCACGGTCGCCCCGCCGCCTTGGCCGCCGCCTGGAGATCCCGCCGCGTCAGGTCGCAGCCGACGGCCCAGCCGATGATCGCCCCGCCCGTGCCGATGGCGCAGACCAGCTCCACCTCGTGGTGCAGGTTGGTCGTCGACGGCGGATAGGCCACGCGCCGCCCCTCCGGAACGATGGCGTCGGCGGGCTTGGAGAAGAAGAACGGATCGGCGCGTTCGGCCCCCATTTCGCGAGCGTGGGCGGCGTAGTTCTGGCCGACGCAGAGGATGCGCCGGACCGGGAAGCGCGCGCTCCGGCCGACGATCGGCAGGGACGGCGTGGCGGGCGGGTCGAACAGCCAGTCGGTCATGGCCCAGAGCCATAATCGCCGGCCCCTGAGCTGTCGACCGCCCGGTCTGACGGCGGGAACCCTCGCGCCGATCTGGCGTTTGCCGCCGGGGTCCCCTAGATCATCATAACGCCAAGCTTTCACCTCAGGAGCGCGCATCATGGCCACGTCCAAGGCTCGGGAAGACGTCAAGAACGACCTGAACACCCTCAAGGAAGACCTCAAGGCCGTGAGCCGCGAGGAGTCCGCCCGTCTCAAGGCCAAGGCGGCCGAGACCGAGGCCCGCCTGCGCGAGAAGGCCGAGGCTGCCCGCGAGCGCGCCCGGGCCTACTATGACGAGGCCCGTGTCCGAGGCCGCGAGTACTATGACGACGCCGCCGAGCGTCTCGACGAGGCCCAGCGCTACATCGTCGAGCGGGTGCAGGAGCGCCCGGTTCAGTCGACCGCCATCGCCCTCGGCGTCGGCGTCGTCCTCGGTCTGCTGCTCGCCGGCCGTCGTCACTGATGCTGGGCAAGGGGCTGGTCAAGCGCCTGGCGGCGGCGTTCGCCGTCGCCGGCTGCGCCTTTGTCGTCGTCGTGTCGCTGGGCGCGGCCACCTACTACGCCCTGGCCCTGGTGCTTGAGCCGCTCGGCGCGGCGGCCCTGACCGCCCTGGTCTTCGCCGCCCTCGCCGGGGGTGTCGGCGCGGTCTTCCTGTCGAAGGCGGGCGGCGACGAGCCGGAGGAAGACCACGAGCCCGAAGGGCTGGGCGCGCGGGCCTATCACCTGTTCCGTCAGCGCCCGATCCTGGGCACGGTCGCGGCCTTGGCCGGCGGCTGGATCTTCCTGCGCAACCCCGCGCTGGCGACTATGGTCGCGGCCGCTTTCACGGAACAGAGCCGAACCTCGCGTCGGCGTCGCTGAGCGGGAACAGCACAGCCCGCCGAACGTTGTGTCGTTGAGATCGGCAAGTCACCGCCGACTCGTCGATCAACAACGGAGGGACCCCATGCTTCGCTGGGCCATCATTTTTCTGATCGTCGCGCTGGTCGCCGCCGTTCTCGGCTTCGGCGGCATCGCGAACTTCTCTTTCGAGATCGCCAAGTTCGTGGCGGTCATCGCGCTGATCCTGTTCGTGATCTCTCTGGTCGCCGGCGGACTGCGCGGTCGAGGGTCGAGGATCTAGCGCGACCTGAACCAAGTCCGATTCCAAGGCGAGCCGCCGTCGTTCAGACGGCGGCTTTTCTTATGTCGGCCTCGCTGGGCGCTCGCGGCCGCGTCTCGGCATGGCGGGTGTCCTGACGGCGGTTCAGGGTCCAGGCCTGGCTATCGGTGAAACGACCGTCCTTCCAGGCCACCGCCGTCACCACGATGCGGCGGTCGTCCCACTCCACACGGTTGAAGCTGGGCGGCGCGCCGCGCTCGCGTCGGGACAGGGTTCCGCACCCGACGGCGTAGGAGCAGCCGTCTCCCAGGCGGATCGGCAGGGCGAACGGCACATGCACATGCCCGGTCATGATCAGGTCGACGCCGGCCTCGGCGAAGATGTGGGCGGCCTTCTCGCCTCGGATGACGTCGCCGGTCATGGGCGTGCCGATCATCTCGATCAGGGGGTGATGGCAGGCGAGAATGCGAAGATCGCCGGTCGGCGCGGCCGCCAGGGCCTGGGCCGCCCGTCGCGTCTGGTCCAGGTCGATCACTCCCTTGGACCAGTTCAGCCGCGCCTGCCAGCCGCGCGCGGTGGTCACGCCGCGAACCATCACGCCAGGGCCGCGATACTCGTGGTCGTGCGCCGGGTGGCCGATTACGGTCTCGAAGCGACGCCACGGGTGGAAGATGCGGGCGACGGCGTCGTAGTAGGGCACGTCGTGGTTGCCGACGATGACGAACACGGGCTCCGGCAGGGCGGCGATCCAGCGGGCCGCGGCCTCGAACTCGTCCGGCAGGCCCTTCTGCGTCACGTCTCCGGTGACCAGCACCAGGTCCGGGCGGGCCGCGCGCGCATAGTCCAGCGCCGCGGCGCAGGCGTCGGCGTGCTCCACGCCGAAGTGGACGTCTGAGAACTGAAGAAGCTTCGGCATCAGACGCTGTCCGCCTCCGCCGGAGGGCGTGGCGCCAGGGCGCGGAACGCCTGCGCGCGGAACCGGATCTGCGATCGGTGCGTCAGCAACACCGACTCGCCGTCAAGGACGGCGGGAATGCGGGAGCGAGCTGTGACCTCGGCGCGGCGAATCTTGCGGGTTCGCACCGCCGGATCGTGGCGCCAATCGCTGGTCAGGGCGTGATAGGCGAGGCGGAAGGCTTCGGCGGCGTCGGCCGGGCTCATGGCGGCGGCCTCAAGACCATCGTCGTCCTCCAGCGCCTTGGAAATCAGCGGGCTGATCAGCGCCAGCGCCTCGGCCGATGTCCGGGGACCGCCGTCAAGGCTGTATCGGATGCGACCGGAGAAGGCGCGGCGAAGGGCGCGCTGGGCGTACTGCCAGGCCAGGCTGAACTTGCGAACGCGGACCGCTTCACGGGCCGGAGCCCAGAGCGCCGGGGAACCCAGGATGGCGACACAGTAGAAGGGGTGGCCGTCGACTTCCCCGCCTGCGACGTCCAGGGGCTCGCCCTCCTCAAGCGCGACCCTCAGCGCCGCCCGCCAGTCGGTGGTGCCGTAAAGCGCCCTCGGCAGCATGTTCATCGTGCCGCCGGGCAGGGGCGCGACCAGCGGTCCCTTCGGTCCGGCGAGACCGGCCGCCGCCCGCGCGGTTCCGTCTCCCGCGAGGACGACGAGAAGATCGGGGTCGTCGGCCAGCGCGGCCTCGATCTGAGGCTCGAAACGGCCGTCGCTCAGGGGCCGGACCTGGGCCTCGACGTCATAGCCGGCGAGCAGGGCTTCCGCCTGCTCGGCCGCGCGGGGACCGGTGGATCCCGACAACGGGTTGACCAGCACCGTCACCCGCCGGATCGCGCAGTGCGGCGTGACGGCGGCTGGACCGCCGTCCGTCTCGTCTGGGGGCGGGGAGGGCGGAGCGTCGGCGGCGGTCATGCTCCCGCCAACGTATCGCCGCCCGCCCCGTTCCGCCAAGCGCGAAGCCGGCGTCCGCCGGCTCCGGATCAGCCGCTAGGACGCGGTCAGTTCTTCGCGGGCGGCTTCGGCCCCGGCCTGCATGGCGTCGCCCGCCTTCTCCGTGGCCTCGACCGCCTCGGCCCCCGCCGCTTCGGCCGCTTCGTCGGCCTGGCCTGTCATCTCGCGCACGCCGTCGACCGCCACGGCGATCCAGCCGTCGACACGCTCGCCGGCCCCCGCCACCGAGCGCTCGGCGACCGAAAGGGCGATCATCAGCGCCCCGAACAGCGCCACCAGGGTGACGACCAGGCCGATGATCGGGTTGCCGCCGCTCTTGCGCCTCGAGCGGGCCCAGACGGGTCCGTGGCCGCCGTCGTCCGCTATGCGGACCGGTTCAAGAAACTTCATGTCGCCTCCCGACGGGCGTCTTCGCCCGCTCCCTCGCACTCATCGAACGTGATAATCTCAACGCGTGCTCGGGGATAGGCCTTGGAACCGCCACGCTGGTCCAGCGTTCTCACCCCGGGGGCGAAACGCAGGGATAAAGGGATCTCACATGAAAAAGGCGATTATCGCCGTCGCCGGAGCCGGCCTGTTGGCCTCGGCCTGCGCGAGCGACCCGTACGGCTACGGCGGCACCAATGAGACCGTCCGCCAAGGCGCGATCGGCGCCGGCATCGGCGCCGTGGCCGGGGCCATCATCGGCAACAACGTCGGCGACGGCAGCGCCGGCACGGGCGCGGCCATCGGGGCCGTGGTCGGCGGCGCGGCGGGCGCGATCCGCGGGTCGCAGCAGGACCGCGCCAACCAGCAGCGCTACTACGACGCTCAGCGCCGCGCCTACTACTACTGCTATGACGGCCGTCAGGTCGAATGCTATTGGGAAGACGGTTCGCGTCGCTACTGACGCGGTCGGTTTCCTGGGAAACGTGACCGTTTCGGGCGGCTCGCTGCGCGGGCCGCCCTTTTTTCGCTCGAGACGCCTGGGGAGGCTGGATATGGCTTGGGTTCGGGGCTTGGCCGTCGTGTCACTGGGTGTGATTGCGGGCGCGTGCGCGAGCGATCCGCTGCAGCGGGTGGGGCTGGTGGCGCCGCCGCCGGCGTGCCAGTCGCATGTGTTCGAGGTGTATTTCCGTGAGGGCGAGGCGCGGCTGACCGATCCGGCCCGCGAAGCGATCCGGCTGCACGCCCGCATGGTCGCCGCCTGCCAGGTTCGTCAGGTGCAGGTCGTAGGCCTGGCCAGCGCCACCGGCTCCAGCCAGCGCAACATGAGCCTCTCGGAACGCCGCGCGGTGGAGGTGGCCGAGGCGCTGGACGCCGCCGGACTGCCGGCGCCGGAGTTCCAGCTCTACGCCGCCGGAGACCGGGGGGCGACGACGGAGGCCGGGGCCGCCGAGCCCATGCGCCGCCGGGTCGAGGTCCGCATCGAGGCGGTCGCCCGCTGAGACGCTGATGCGCCGGTGACGGCGACGACGCGCCCGCCTATCTTCCGACCATGACCGACGCCGCCGCCGAGACGATCGACCGACCCCTCACTCAGGACGGGCCGCCGCTCCGGCTGTGGATGATCGACGCCTCGGCCTACATCTTCCGGGCCTACCACGCCCTGCCGCCGCTGACCCGCAAGTCCGACGGCCTGCCGGTGGGGGCGGTGCAGGGCTACTGCAACATGCTGTGGAAGCTGTTGCGGGACATGAAGGGCGAGGACGGCCCCACCCATCTGGTCGCGATCTTCGACCACTCCGAGAAGACGTTCAGGAACGACCTCTACGACGGCTACAAGGCCCACCGCCCGCCGCCGCCCGAGGACCTGGTCCCGCAGTTCGCCCTGGTGCGCCAGGCGACCGCCGCCTTCGGCGTCCACTGCGTCGAGCTGCCCGGCTACGAGGCTGACGACCTGATCGCCACATACGCCTGCAAGGCGCGCGACGCCGGCGGCAAGGCCGTCATCGTCAGCTCCGACAAGGACCTGATGCAGCTGATCGGCCCCTCAGTGGTCATGTACGACCCGATGAAGGACAAGGTCCTGGCCGAGGACGCGGTCATGGAGAAGTTCGGCGTCACGCCGGACAAGATGGTCGACCTCCAGGCCCTGATCGGCGACAGCGTCGACAACGTCCCGGGCGCGCCGGGCATCGGCCCCAAGACGGCGGCCCAGCTGCTGGACGAGTTCGGCGACCTCGACACGCTGCTGGCCCGCGCCTCCGAGATCAAGCAGCCGAAGCGGCGAGAGACCCTGATCGGGTTCGCCGACCAGATCCGCCTGTCGCGCGAGCTGGTGCGCCTGACCTGCGACGCTCCGGCGCCCGAGCCGTTGGCCGACTTCGCCGTCCGCGACCCGGACCCGGAGGCCCTG
>JBKBUS010000033.1:0-9667 GCA_046290035.1 Brevundimonas sp. | reverse complement strand
CTCGAACCTCCACGGCCGTTAAGCCACTGGCACCTGAAGCCCGCGCGTCTACCAATTCCGCCACCTGGGCCCGATCTCTCGATCGGAAGGCGCGGACCCTTAAGGCAGCGGACGGGTGCGGTCAACAGCCCTTTCGCACCCTCCGCAACGACCCGTCGCGTTGCGGCGCGGGACGCCATCGTCTAATCCGCGCACACAGGTTTCGGAGAGCGGATCACATGGCTCAGGTGGCGGGCAAGGTCGTCGTGGTGTTCGGCGGTTCCGGCTTCGTCGGCGCCCAGGCGGTGCGGGCGTTGGCGCGGCGCGGCTGGCGCGTCCGCGTGGCCGTCAGGAAGCCGCACCTGGCCGGGCCGCTCCGTCCGCTGGGCGACATAGGCCAGATCCAGGCCATGCGCTGCGACATCACCCGGCGCGCCGACGTGGAGGCGGCGCTGGAGGGCGCCGACGCGGCGGTCAATCTGGTGGGGCTCCTGTTCGAGGGCGGCGGAAGAAGCTTCCAGGCGGCCCATGTCGACGGCGCCCGGCACATCGCTGAAGCGTGCCGCGCGAAAGGCGTGGAACAGCTGGTCCACATCTCGGCCATCGGCGCGGACCCTGACGCCGCCGCCGGCTACGCTCGCACCAAGGGCGAGGCCGAACGGGTCGTGCGCGAGGCGATGCCCCAGGCGGTGATCCTGCGCCCCTCCATCGTCTTCGGCCACGGCGACGGGTTCCTGAATCGCTTCGCCGGTCTCGCGGCGATCGCGCCCGCGCTCCCCCTGATCGGGGGCGGCGTGACGAAGTTCCAGCCGGTCTATGTCGGCGACGTGGCCGAGGCGGTCGCCGCCGGCCTGGAGCGCGCCGACGCCCGGGGCCGGACCTTCGAGCTGGGCGGCCCCGAGGTGTTCAGCTTCAAGGAGATCCTGGAGCTGATCCTGCGCGAGACCAAGCGGCGGCGGATCCTTCTGCCCATCCCCTTCATGGCGGCCCGTATTCTGGGCAGCTTCGCCCAATTGACCGCAGTGGTCGGCATCGCGCCGCAGCTGACGCGGGACCAGGTGCTGATGCTGCAGAGCGACAACGTCGTGTCCGCCGGGGCGCCGGGCTTGTCCGACCTGGGGGTTCAGCCGACCGGTCTGGAGGCCATCGCCCCCAGCTATCTGTGGCGTTACCGTCGCGGCGGCCAGTTCGCCGAGGCTCCGCGGCAGAGCGAGGACGCCCTGCCGGCCTGACGCGCGCATCTCCTCCTGGCTTTCAGGGGAGGTCTATTGCGACTGCGTTTTCCGCTCGTCGCTGAAGCCCTTCATCCGGCGCGACAGCATGGGGCTCAGCGCCGCGCGGTCCTCCGGCGTCAGGGTCTGAAACAGGTCCAGCGCCGCCGCCTCCAGGCGGGCCCGCCCGCGCAGTTCCGCCTCTCGCGAGCGGGCGAGCAATCCGGCCACCGCTTCGGGGTCGAACGTTTCCGCCTGAGACAGGGCGACGGCCTCTCGCCGCGCGGCCCGCGCGGCCTCGAAGTCCGGACGCGCCTCGAGGGCCGCCTCCCTCATGGAGGTCAGCACGCGGTCACGCGTTTCCGGCTCCAGTTGGGCCAGGGCCGCGCCGAAGGGGCCGCCCCGGCGCGGCAGGCGCTCGGACACGCGGCTCTCGATCTCCTTCCACTGCATCCAGGCCGCCACGCCGCCGGCCACCGCGAAGGCGTTCAGCGCCAGCGAGATGGCCAGCAGGATGCCCAACAGGCGCGGCTTCATTGAAGGATCTCCGTATCGTCCACGCCGTCGGCGGCGGCCTGATAGAGCACCACGTCGGCCTGAAGATTGACGGCGGCTCGGCTCACCGCCGCCTCGCCGAGCAGCAACCCGGCGCACACCGCCGCGGCCATACCCGCGCCCGACAGCCAGACCGCGCGCGGTGCGGCGCCCGTAGGACGGGGTAGCCATGCGAAGAGGCCCGCGCGCGGCTTCGGGGCCGCCTCGATGATGCGCGCGCGCAGCGCCGCCGAGACATCCGGGCGCGGCGCGGCCTCCAGCATCGCATCCAGGCCGCGCGCCTCGAACAGCAGGCGCTCAAGCGCAGGGTCCGCCGCCAGCAGAGCGCGGGCCGCATCACGCTCCACCTCCGGCCAGCGCCGCCAGTCCGCCCCGTAGGCGTCGGCCAGTTCGCTCAATCTTTTCGCGTCCATCTTCAGCCTCCCGCCCGTTCGGGCGCGATCTCCATCAGCGTCTGTCTGAGCGCCCGCCGTCCCCGGGACAGCAGACTCTCCAGCGCCTCGACGCTCACCGACATCAGGGCGGCGGCCTCGATGTTGGTCAGGTCCTGATAGTGGCACAGCACGATCGCCTCGCGCTGGCGCTCGGGCAAGCGGGCCAGAGCGGCCTGCACGCGCACGCCGACGTCGCGGGCCTCGAGACCCCGACCGGGATCGGCGGTCTCGTCGGCACCGTCGGGCAGGACGTTCACCGTGACCTCGCGCCGCCGTCGCAGACGATCGTAACAGAGGTTCAGCGCCACCCTGTGAAGCCAGGTATCGAAGCGGGCCTGGCCCGGCCGCCACCGCGGCGCCTGGCGCCAAGCCTTCAGCATGGCCTCCTGGGCGACATCCTCGGCCTCCGACGCGTCGCCCAGCATGCGGTAGGCCAGCGAAACCATGCGCGGCAGCTTCCTGGCCACCATGGCCTGAATGGCGGCGGCGTCGCCCAGCGCCACGCGCCGGATCAGGTCCGTGTCAGGATCGTCCACCCGCGCCAAGCCGCCTCGTTCCGCCGTCCAGGCCGGCGGCGCGAGAAGGGTCGCCGCCTCATTCGTCATCTGACCTACTACTCCTCGCCGCCGTCAGGCGAGCCCGCAAATCCGCCGCCGCCGCCCGCGCGCACGGCCCACATGCGGGCGCGCACCTCATCCACCTCTTCGCGCGTCACCTGCCCGTCGCCGTTCGCGTCGAGGCGGGCGAAGCCTTCGCTCGCCTGGACTTCGGCCTCTGCGAGCGTGATCGGCAGCCGCTCCATCCGTCGATCCGCCCGGCGCTGGCGGCGCTGCTCGGCGCGCCCCTCGGCCTGCGCCCGGGCGGCCTCGGCCTCCTCGCGGCTGACTGTGCCGTCGATGTTGGCGTCGAGGCGGCGCAGCGACGCCAGCCGGGCCTCGACGAACTCCGCCCGCGTGATGATCCCGTCGCCGTCAGCATCGGCCCGCGCCATGCCCATGCCGGGCCCGCGCGGCTCCTGCGCCGATGCGGCGCTCGCCGTCAGCACGATCAGCCCGAAGGCCGCTCCGGAAAGAATGCGCCTCATGTCATGTCTCCGTCAGGCGGAACGCGTCCGCCTCATCGCCCCACGAAACTGAAACGGAGGGGGCGCGGGAGTCCGTCGCTCAGCCGCCAAGAAGGGCCAGAAGACGCGTTCGGGCGGCGGACCTGAGGTCCTCCAGGCGCGTCTTGAGGGCGGCGAAGTCGACGACGCCGCCCGCATCCGCCAGCCGCTGTTTCAGGCCGCTCGGCTCCGCCTCGACATCGCCGCGCTCGTCCAGAGCGCAGGCCAGCACCTGGGACAGCCGCTGCTGGATGCGCCAGGCCGACGCCAGTTCAGGCTCATCGGCCAGCGCCTCAAGCGTCGACACGGTCATCGGCGCGCCCGCCGCCGCCGCCCGAAGCTGCAGGAATTGCGCGGCGAACTCTGCGTCCACCAAACCGCCGGGCGCGAGCTTCAGGTCCCAGAAGCCCTTGGGCGCGCGCTCCCGCTCCATCAGCCGGCGCATGGCCAGGACGTCGGCGGCGACGTCGACGCCGGGGCGGGGCCGTCTCAACGCCGACTCGATCGCGTTGGACACCTCGGCGCCGAACGCGGCGTCGCTGGCCCAGGCGACCCGCGCCCGAGTCAAGGCGAGAAACTCCCAGGTCGCCGCCTCGCCGGCGTAGTAGTCCTGAAGCGCGTTCAGACTGACCGAAACCGGGCCGGCCGACCCCGAGGGCCTCAGCCGCATGTCGACCTCATAGAGGCCGCCCTCCGCCGTCTGAGTCGACAAGGCCGCGACCAGCCGCTGCGTGAAGCGCGCGTAGAACACGTCGCCGGCCCAGCCCTTGGTTGTCGACACCGCTCCGCCCGGCGCGGCGTAGACCGTCATTAGGTCGAGGTCGGACGAGGCCGTCATCTCGCGCGAACCGGCCTTGCCCAGCGCCACCACGGCCACCGCGCCAGGAAAGGCGCCGCCGATCCGTTCCGCCTCCTTCAGGGCGGCCGGCGCCAGGGCGGCGAGCGCGGCGTCGGCCAGCGCGGTGAAGGCCCGCCCGGCCGCCTCGGCGCCCGCCCGTCCGAGGATGGTCTGAAGCCCGATCCGGAAAGCCTGCTCCCGTGCGGCGCGCCGGACTCGATTCATCGCATCCTCGAAGTCGGCGCCGTCGGCCGCGCGCGCGATCTCATCCAGCACGCCTGAGTCCTCGTCCAGCGGCGCCAGAAAGCGTTCGTCGAGAATGCTGTCGAGCGTGGCGGGGTGCCGCGCCAGCGCCCGCGCCAGGCGGGGCGCGAAAGCCATGACCCGGACGATCAGCGCGAACAGCTCAGGCTGGTTCAGGAACAGGGCCTGAACCTGCACCCCCGCCGACAGATTGGAGAAGAAGGCCGAGAAGCGCGTGAAGGCCGCGTTCGGCGCCCCAGTCTCGGCGGCGGCGGTCAGCAGCCGGGGGGCCAGTCGGGTGAACAGCTCCCGTCCGCGCGAGGTCCGGGTCGCCGGAATCCGCCCGTGGTGCCAGGCCCGGATCGTGGCGCTGACCGACGGCGGGTCGTCGAAGCCCATGCGCTGGAGCGTGAGCAGCGTCTCCGGATCGTTCTCCACCCCGGTGAAGACCAGACTGCCCCAAGGCGACGACAGGTCCTCCTCGTCGGCGAACAGTTCGCCATATCGGGCGTTCACCCCCTTGAGCAGCGTCTCGACGTCCGCGTCGAAGGCGGCGAGATCGCCCGCCCCCGCCAGCGCCGCCACGGCGCGACGGCGAGCCGCGTCCTGCGGCAGGGCATGGGTCTGCTCGTCGTCGAGCATCTGAACCCGGTGCTCGAGCGCCCGTAAGCGGACGTAGGCGTCAGCCAGTTCGTCGGCGACCCCGGCGGGAATGCGATCTGCGGCCGCCAGGGCCCGAAGGGCGTCCAGGGTGCGCGGGGCGCGCAGTGCCGGATCGCGACCGCCCAGGATCAACTGCTGGGTCTGGGCGTAGAACTCGATCTCGCGGATGCCGCCCCGGCCGAGCTTCAGGTTGGCGCCCGCCGCGCTCAGGCCGTCGCCCGTCTTGTGGGCGTGGATCTGCCGCTTGATCGACTGGATGTCGAGGATCGCCGGATAGTCCAGGCTGCGCCGCCAGACGAACGGCGTAAGCGCCTTCAGAAACGCGCGCGCCTCCCACACGTCCCCAGCTAAGGGCCGCGCCTTGATGAAGGCGGCGCGCTCCCAGTTCTGGCCAACGGACTCATAGTAGGCGAGCGCCATGGGGGCGGCGACCGCCGGCGGGGTGGAGGACGGATCTGGCCTGAGGCGCAGGTCGGTGCGGAAGACGTAGCCGTCGCCGGTCCGCTCCGACAGCAAGCTCGCCAGTCCCTGCGCCAGCCGGTCCATGGCGCGCTGCGGCTCCACGCCGTCGGCCAGGGCCTGATGGACGATCTCCGGCTCCCAGAACACCGAGACGTCGATGTCGGAGGAATAGTTCAGCTCGCCGGCGCCGTGCTTCCCCATGGCCAGAAGGAAGAGGCCGGGAACGGGGCCGCGCGGATCGTCCGGCGCGGCCTTGAGACCGCCGCGCTCGCGCAGGTCGTGGGCGAGGGCCCTCAGCGCCGCGCGCACGGCCGCGTCGGCGAAGTCGCTGAGGGCCCGCGTGACCTGATCCAGCGCCCAGACGCCGCCGAGGTCGGCGAGCGCGGTCAGCAGATGAAGGTCGGCTTTCAGCCGTCTCAGCGGTGCGCGCAGGTCCTCCGCCCCGCCCTGCAATGCGTCGGTTCGGGCGAGGACATCGTTCAGCCGCGCCTCCGGATCCGCGTCCAGCGTCGCGGTCAGGCGTCCCGGGTCCCGTCGGCAGAGCGCGGCGAGATAGGGCGAGGCGGCGAAGACCGGCGCCAGCGCCTCCCACGGCTCGGGACCGGCCAGATCCCCCCGCGCCCGCCCGGCGGCGACGGCGTCGACGACGGGACCGCAGGGTCTGATCCGGTCGGCCAGCCTCATGCCGGAGGCAGGACCAGCGCGACCCGCAACCCCGGCCCGAAGCCGCCGTAGGCGCCGGGCCCTTCGTCCAGCTCGACCCGCCCGCGATGGGCGTCGAGCACGGCGGTCACCAGCGACAGGCCCAGGCCCGCACCCGCCTGGCTGCGGCTGTTATCGAGCCGCACGAAGCGTTCGACGACCCTCTGGCGGTCCTCGTCGGGCACGCCCGGTCCCGTATCGGTGACGGAGAACTCCACCTCGCCCGACGAGCGCCGGCGCGCCCTCAGCACCACCGCGCCGCCCTCGGGCGTATACTTGATGGCGTTGTCGATCACGTTGGCCAGCGCCTGGGCCAGGAACGGCTGATTGGCCTTCAGCATCAAGCCCTTTTCGATCTCGGCGGAGAACTCAAGCCCCTTGTCCTCGGCGGCGGGCTCGTAGAGTTCGGCCATGTCGGCGGCGAGGTCGGCGGCGTCGAACAACTCCGGGTCGGGGGGCTCGGACGCCGCCTGCAGCCGGGCGATCGCCAGCACCGTGTTGAAGGTCTTCAGCAGCTGATCGGCTTCGCCCAGGGCCGTCTGCAGGGCGTCGGTCCCGTCGATGCGACCGGCCTCGGCGTCGATCAGCGCGACCTCCAGCTTTGCCCGCATCCGGGTCAGCGGCGAGCGCAGATCGTGGGCGATGGCGTCGCCGGCGTGGCGGATCGAGGCCATGGAGGCCTGAAGCCGATCCAGCATGTGGTTCAGGCCCTGGCTCAGTTCATCTATCTCGTCGCCGGAGCCGCGAACGTCCGCGCGGGCGGAGAGATCGCCGCCCTCCACCGAGCCGATCACGCGGGTCAGCCGCGCCATGGCCCGTTCCACGCTGCGACTGATGAACAGGCCGCCGCCGACGCCCAGCAGCACCACCGCCAGCATGGAGGCCCATAGCGCCTGCGTCAGGCGTTCGAGGTAGCGCTCGATGTCGCCGATGTCCTGCCCCACGAACAGCATCTGTCCGCCGGACAGGCGCATCTGCACGCCCAGAGACTGCGGCCGAACCACCCGTCCGGTCTCGTCGTTGCCGGTCAGGCGAAATGTCTGCCAACGGGTCTCGCCGTCGAAGTCCTCGATCGGCGAGACGCTGATATTGCCGGTGATGGGCGTGCCGTCGGCGCGCATCAGCAGATACAGGTACGTGCCGCCCCGCGCCGTGCGCTCGACCAGCGCGGCGTTCAGCGCCTCTATACCCCGCTCACGATGGATCGCGCTCAGGACCTCGACCTCGGTGCGGATGTCGGCCTCGGCCCGCGCCCGCGCCTCCTCCGCGGAGGTCACATAGACCCACCCCAGGATCGCGCTGGCCGCCGCCGCGAACAGCGCCACGAACAGCAGCGTCACCCGGAAGGGCGTACGTCGGAAGAGGGAGGGGAGTTTCATCGGCGACGCCAGCCGAGGCTCACGCCTCCAGCCGGTACCCCGCGCCGCGCACGGTTTGGAGCATCGCCCGGTCGAAGCCCTTGTCGATCTTGGCCCTGAGGCGGCTGATGTGGACGTCGATGACGTTCGTCTGGGGGTCGAAGTGGTACTCCCAGACCTTCTCCAGCAGCATCGTCCGGGTCACCGACTGGCCGGCGTGGCGCATCAGGAACTCGAGCAGCTGGAACTCGCGCGGCTGCAGGTCGATCTCCCGGCCCGCGCGGTGGACGGTGCGGGCGATCAGGTTCATCTCCAGGTCGCCGACCTTCAACACCGTCTGCACCCCGCCCGTCTCGCGCCGCCGCGACAGGGCCTCGACCCGCGCGATCAGCTCGGCGAAGGCGTAGGGCTTGACCAGATAGTCGTCGGCCCCGGCCTTCAGGCCCGTCACCCGATCCTCGACCTCGCCGAGCGCCGACAGGAACAGCACCGGCGTCTGGTCTCCGCCGCCGCGCAGGGTCTCGACCATGCCGACCCCATCGAGCCGCGGCATCATTCGATCGACCACATAGACGTCGTAGCCGCCCTTCTGCGCCTCCAAAAGGCCGTACGCGCCATCCACCGCGTGGGTGACGTCGTGCCCCGCCTCGCTCAGGCCGCGCACCATGGCGCCGGCGGCCTCGGCGTCGTCCTCGACGACCAGAATGCGCATCAAACCCCTCCCCCGAGGTCTCTCATGGCGGAATCGCCCCCGATGCTAGCGCGATCCAGGGGCGACCGCATTACTCCGCGTCCGGATGCTCCAGATCCACCGGGGTTGTGCCCTGGGCGGTCCAGACCAGCAGGAAGACGCCCCTGTCCGCACGCCGCGCGGCTTCGACCTCGGCGCGGAAGGCGTCCGCCGTCGCCGGCCGGTTGCCGACGCGCAGGATGACGTTGCCGGGCTGGAACCGACGATCGCCGCCCTCGCCGACGCCGGTGACCACCAGCCCGTTGACATTGCCCGGGATGCCGAACTGGTTTCGCAGGGCCGCGGTCACCGGGGCCACCCGCAGGCCGCCGATTTCCGCGCCGGTCGGCGCGGCGGGCGCTTCGGGAGACCCCTCCACACCCTCGTCAACCCCTTCAGCGAGCTCGGAAGCGCTCGGGCGGGTTCCTGACCTGACGTTGATGGTCAGGCGCTCCGTCCCACGCAGGATGTCCAGGCGCAGCGTGTCGCCCGGCCGGGCCGCGCCCACCCGTCGGGTCAACTCGCTGGAGTTGGCGACCGGCTCGTCGTTGAGGGCGGTGACGATGTCGCCGGGCATGACGCCGGCGCGGTCGCTCGGCCCGCCCTCCGTCACTTCGGTGACGTAGGCCCCTTGGAAGTCATCCCCCAGGCCCAGCGCCTCGCGTTGCTCGTCGCTCAAGGTGCCGATGGTGACGCCCAGATAGCCCCGCTCGATCCTTTCGCCGCGCATGAGGCGATCGGTGATGGTCTTGGCGGTGTCCGCCGGGATGGCGAAACCGACGCCGACGGAGGCGCCCGTCGGCGAGAAGATCGCTGTGTTCACGCCGATCACGCGGCCATAGATGTCGAAGGTCGGGCCGCCGGAGTTGCCCCGATTGATCGCCGCGTCGATCTGCAGGAAGTCGGTGTAGGTGCCTTCTTCGAAGGGCAGACTCCGACCGGTGCTGGACACGATCCCCGCCGTGGCGCTGCCGCCGAGGCCAAAGGGGTTGCCGACGGCGAGCACCCAGTCGCCCACGCGCGGTTCGGCGTTCTCCTCGAACTGTACGAAGGGGAAGGGCCCGCCGTCGATCTTGAGCACCGCGAGGTCCGTCGCCTCATCACGACCAACCAGACGCGCAGTGAACTCCCGCTCGTCGGACAGGCGCACCGTGATCTCCTCGGCGTTTTCGACCACGTGATTGTTGGTGACGATGAAGCCGTCGGCCGAGATGAAGAAGCCCGAGCCGGACCCCTCGGAGACGACACCTTCATCCTCCCCGCCCTCGCCCTGGCCGGGGGGCGTCGCGCCGGGCGGGATCGGAAACTGGAAGGGCGTGCCGGGAATGGTGAACATGCCGCCGCCGCGCGGGGTCGGGATGCGGGCGCGCACGTCGATCTGCACCACCGC
>JBKBUS010000390.1:0-2160 GCA_046290035.1 Brevundimonas sp. | reverse complement strand
AGCCGCTATGACTTCCTGTGCGTGGGCGCGCTGGCGATCCAGGCGGCGATGCTGACCTTTCGGCTGGAGAGCTGGGAGGAGGCGCGGGTGATCTTCCTGTTCCATGTCGCCGGGACGATCATGGAGCTGTTCAAGACGGCCCACGGCTCCTGGATCTATCCGGAGGACTCGGTGCTGCGGATCGGCGACGTGCCGCTGTTCTCCGGCTTCATGTATGCGGCGGTCGGGTCGTACATCGCCCGGGTGCAGCGCATCTTCCACATCCGCGTGCGGCGCTACCCGCCTTTGTGGACGACCTGGGCGCTGGCGGCGGCGATCTATGTCAACTTCTTCGCCCATCACTGGCTGCCGGATGTGCGGATCGCGCTGTTCGCGGCGACGGCTCTGCTGTTCGGGCCGGGCTGGTTCTATTTCACGGCGGACCGACGGCGGCGGTCGATGCCGCTGCTGTTGGGATACCTCCTCGTGGCCCTGTTCATCTGGTTCGCCGAGAACCTGGGCACCTTCGGCCGGGCCTGGATCTATCCCGGCCAGGCGGACGGCTGGGAGATGGTGTCGCTGGCCAAGCTGGGCAGCTGGTATCTGCTGATGATCATCTCGGTGGTGCTGGTGTCGGTCGTGCACCGGCCGGAGGAGGAGTCGGCGCCGGCGGTCACCCGAGGCGGGTCGTGAGCGCCGCCAGGTCCGGTCTCGGCCGCTCCAGGGGCGGCTCGGCGAGCGAGCCCATGTGGATGAAGCCCGCGACACGCTCGCCCTCGCCCACGCCGAACAGGACCAGCGCGGCGGGGTCGTAGCTGTACCAGTCCGTGATCCAGCTGGAGGCGTAGCCGTAGGCGGCGGCCGCGTGCTCCAGGTTCATGCAGACCGCCCCGGCCGACAGCTGCTGCTCCCAGACCGGGACCTTGTGGCCCTCGACGGGCGTGGAGACGACGAGGATGGTCACGGGGGCCGCCGTCAGCTTGGCCAGTACGGCGCGGGCCTTCTTCGGGTCGGGCTGGGCTTCGGCCAGCGGATCCAGCTTCGCGGCCAGTTCGGCGCGGCTCCGGGGACCCAGCACCACGAAGCGCCAGGGGAACAGCTTGCCGTGGTCGGGCGTGCGCGCGCCGAGCGTCAGGATGGCGTCGAGCTCCGCCTGCGTCGGGCCGGGAGCGGCCAGCGCCTGGGCCGGGGCGG
Source organism: Brevundimonas sp. (assembly GCA_046290035.1). Classification (GTDB taxonomy): domain Bacteria; phylum Pseudomonadota; class Alphaproteobacteria; order Caulobacterales; family Caulobacteraceae; genus Brevundimonas. Next base: position 987 of record JBKBUS010000390.1, on the reverse strand, counting down.
AGCGACGGGCCGCGAGGCGGGTCTGAAGTTCCGGCGAGGGCGTGGGAAGCGGCAGGACGGCGTCGGTCATGCGGCTTAGCTAGGCGTCCCGGCCCGCAGGCGCCATACCGCGCTGATGAGCGCACGCGACGACGAGATCATTCCCCGCTGGGCCGAGGACCTTGCGCCGCCCCGGACCTGGCGCGACGGCGGCGGACAGACGGTGTTCGAGAACCCTTGGATGCGCCTGACCCGCCATCAGGCGACGGCGCCGACGGGGGCGGCCGCCGACTATGTGGTGATGCGCCCCAGGAACCTGGCGGCCGGCGTCCTGCCGCTTCACGACGACGGGACCGTGACCCTGGTCGGCCAACATCGGTTCGCCACCATGAGCTATTCCTGGGAGATGCCCGAGGGCGGGGTCCCCGACGGCGAAGAGCCGCTGGCGGGCATCCGGCGCGAGCTGGCGGAGGAGGCCGGGCTGGTGGCCGCGCACTGGCTGGAGGCGCTGCGGCTGGACCTGTCGAACTCGATCACGGACGAACGCGCCGTCTGCTGGCTGGCTTGGGGCCTGAGCCCGGCCGAGCGGGCGCCGGACCCGACCGAGGATCTGAGGATCGTACGCGTGCCGTTCCTGTCCCTCATCGAGGAGATCGACCGGGGCGCGGTGCGGGACGTCATGACGGTGGCGACGGCGCTGAAGGCCCACCACATGGCCCGGGAGGGGCGGCTGCCCGCCTGGCTTTCCCACGGGATGCTGAGCCGGGTAGGATAGGCGCGTCACGCGAGGGAGCCGTCATGGCCAAGCTGGAAGTCATCGCCGGGCGTCGCGGCGTCTGGGCCGAGCTCTACGCCGCCGCCGAGGATGCGGCGCGGCGGGAGCCGCAGCTGGCCTCGCTGCTGCACGCCACCATCCTGTCGCACCGGGACCTGGCGCACGCGCTGAGCTTCCAGATCGCGCGCAAGCTGGGCGACGCCGAGGTCGCGGCGATGAGCGTGCGCGAAACG
>JBKBUS010000032.1:2253-9694 GCA_046290035.1 Brevundimonas sp. | reverse complement strand
GCGGGGATTGGCGGTCCGCTCCGCTTCGCCCGCCTCGCGCGCGCCCTTGAACAGCAGGGTGAAGCTGGGCGCGCGCCGCTCCGGCGCCGCGGGCGCGTGGCGCGAGCCTCTGGGGGCCGAGCCGCTGCGTTCGGCCAGGAACCGCTTGACGATCCGGTCCTCCAGCGAATGGAAGGTCACCACCGCCAGCCGCCCGCCGGGCGCCAGCGTCGCCTCGGCCGCCTCGAGCCCGGACTCCAGCTCGCCCAGCTCGTCGTTGACGGCGATGCGCAGGGCCTGGAACACCCGCGTCGCCGGATGGATCGGGGCGCCGCGCCGCCCGCCGACGGCCGCCTCGACCACCTCGGCCAGATCGAGCGTGCGCTCGAAGGGGCGCTCGGCCCGGCGGCGCAGGATGGCCGAGGCGATGCGGCCCGACTGCCGCTCCTCGCCGTACTGCTTGAAGATGTGGGCCATGGGACCGTGATCCCATCCGTTGACGATGTCGGCGGCGCTCTCGCCCTCTCCCGACATGCGCATGTCCAGCGGGCCGTCGCGCATGAAGGAGAAGCCGCGCTCGGCCTGGTCCAGCTGCATCGAGGACACGCCGATGTCGAACACCGCCCCGTCCAGCCGGGCCCGGCCGCTGTCGGCGAAAGCCTCCGCCAGGCCCGAGAACGGCGTCCGGACCAGGGTGAAGCGGCCCGGATAGGCCGCCGCGAGCGCCGTCGCGTGCGGCTCGACCGTCGGGTCGCGGTCGAGGCCGATGACCTCGGCGCCGGCCTTCAGGATGGCGCGCGAATAGCCGCCGGCGCCGAAGGTGGCGTCGATCATCACCTCGCCGGGGCCGGGCGACAGCGCCTCGATCACCTCGTTCAGCAGGACCGGTGCGTGGGGGCCGTTCATTGGCCGCCTCCGGTCGGAGTCGTCAGGGCCTGGCGGGCCAGCTCGCGGGTGCGGGCCTTCCTCGCCTGCCAGCGGGCGCGATCCCAGATCTGGAAGCGCGGGCCCAGCCCCACGATCACCACGTCCTCGGTCAGCCCCGCGTCCTCGCACAGGCCTTCCGGCAGGGTGATGCGGCCGCCCGTGTCGTACGACAGCGGCCGCTGGCCGGCGTAGAAGGCCTCCTCAAGCGCCGTGCGCGCCTCCGAGCCGAACGGCAGGGCCTCGATGCGCGCCACATACTCGGCCATCAGCTTGTCGCCGCCGGCCTCCAGGCAGTCCGCCGTGATGGAGAAGAAGCAGAAGACGCCGGTCTCGGCGCCGTTCTCGGCCGTGCGGAACTCCTGCGGGATCAGCAGGCGCCGCTTGCCGTCCAGTTGTTTCTCATAGGTCGAGAGAAACACGCCCTGCCCCGCCGCCGGCCCGAAGGCCTGTCCCAATCCGCCGGTCGCGCGCCGCGCGCCGTCAGCCCCAAATCATGTGATTGGGATAGCATGGGGGACGATGGGTCTCAATGGGATTGGTTGACACCGCTTAACGATTATCTGGGATCGGCCTTGTGGATAACCTCGCTGAGACGCGAACATATACAGAACAGGCCAAGTATTGGCGCGTCGTCAGGTTGGGGGAGAAGAAGCGCCAGACGGCCTGTAAGCCGGGTTCTGTCCCGTCCGGAGACGGCGACGGTCATTCCTCTGGACCGCCCATCGCTGAGCGGTTCTCGCGACCTACCCGGGCGTCTCAGGCGGTGAACCCTGCGGACCGAAGCCCGCGCGACGCCCCTATTCGGTCTTGCTCCAGGCGGGGCTTGCCATGCCGGTCGCGTTGCCGAGACCGCGGTGGGCTCTTACCCCACCCTTTCACCCTTGCCCCCGCGAACGGAGGCGGTTTGCTTTCTGTGGCGCTGTCCCTCGGGTCGCCCCGGGCGGGCGTTACCCGCCGCCTTCTCACCGTGGAGCCCGGACTTTCCTCGACGGAGCGAACCCCGCCGCGACCGCCCGGCCGTCTGGCGCAGGGAAAGTGCGCCCGAACGCGGCCTAGTTCAACACGCCCGTGACGCTTTCCGCCTGGGCCAGCTGCAGCAGACCGACCAGCCGCGCCCGGGTCTCGCCGTCGGCGATCCCGTCGATGCGGCTGGGCCGCCAATGGCGCTGGAAGGCGACGACGGTCTGGCGCAGCGCCTCGTCGTAATCTCCGGCGGGTTCGATGCCGTAGCCCAGCCGGTGCAGGCCCGAGCGCAGGACCAGCACGCCCACCCCGCCGTCGCCGGGCTGAAGCAGGCCGCCCAGCGCCGCGACCCGCTCGGCCGCCGGCTCGAACCACAGCCCATGCCCGGCCTCGGCCAGCCGCCTCCACGGGAACAGCTCTCCGGGATCCTCCTTGCGGGACGGCGCATAGTCCGAATGGCCGATGATCCGGACGTCCGGCACGCTCCAGCGCGAACGGATGTCGGCCACCAGGGCGGTCACGGCCTCGACCTGCGGCTCGGGAAAGGGGCGATAGCCCCATTCGTGGCCTGGATTGACGATTTCGATGCCGATGGAGACGGCGTTGAAGTCGGTCTCGCCCTGCCAGGCGCCCTTGCCCGCGTGCCAGGCGCGGCGCGCCTCCTCGACGAGGCGGAAGATGCGACCGTCCTCCTCCACCACGTAGTGTGACGAGACCCGCGCTTCCGGGTCGCGCAGCCGCGCGATCGCGGCCTCGCCCGTCTGCATGCCGGTGTAGTGGAGCATGATCGCGTCCGGCGGCCCGCGCCGGGCGTCGAAGTTCGGCGACGGCGCCTCGATCAGCTCAAGCGCCACGGGGCCTCAGCGCCCCTGCCGGTCCCAACCGTAGGCGACCCAGGTCCCGTCGACCTTCTTGGCCTCGATCACGCCCTCGCCCGCCGCCTTGGCGCGGACGGTGCGGCGCGCGCGCAGCGCCATGCCCGTGAAGAACACCATCACGCTGGCGACCACCGCCAGCACCGCCACGGCGGCGGCGGTCAGCACCGCCAGAACGGCGCCGACCGTAACGGCAAGGCCGGTCGCGATCAGGCCGAACACCCACATCACGGGCCGGAGCACCCCGCCGCCCGAGGCGGGGCCGCCGAGGCGGTACTGGACGAAGCGGTCTTGCATGCGGGTCATCGAGCTACCTTGCCGAGGCGCGTCTGAACCGCGCCTGAAATCCCAATGTCGGCCGCATGGCTAACGCCGTCAATGCGACGACCGTTCACAGGCGAGTGTGAAGCTAGCGGACCGGCTGGTCCGCCAGCACCGACGCCCCGCGCGCCCTCAGCTGTTCGGTCCGCGCCCGCGCGATCGCGCCCTGCGCCTCGGGGCTGGCGAGGACGCCGCCCACCGCCACCAGCGCCTCGGCCCCCTCGGCGGACACGCCGAACGCCTCGGACAGCGCCTCGAAGGGCGACTTCTGGGTCGGATAGCGGATCAGCCGGACCGACTGGTCGGCCGGAATCTCGGCCAGCGCCTTGGCCCGGGCGATCGCCTCATGCAGGCCGCCCAGTTCGTCCACCAGACCCAGTTGGCGCGCCTGGGCCCCGGTCCAGACCCGGCCCCGGGCGATCTCGCGGACCCGCGCCTCCGGCAGACGCCGCCCGGCGGCGACGCGCGCGATGAAGTCGTCGTAGGTGCGATCGATGACGGACGCGAACCCCGCGCGGTCCCCCTCGAACGGCCGAACCGGCGAGAAGGCGTCGGCGTACTCCCCGCCGACCGCCAGGCTCCGGATGTCGACGCCGAAACGGCCCAGCGCCTCGCTCAGCACGAACTTGCCGCCGAACACGCCGATTGAGCCGGTCAGGGTCGAAGGTTGCGCCACGATCGCAGACGCCTCCGCGCTGATCCAATATCCGCCCGACGTGGCGTACGTGCCCATGGACACGACGACCGGCTTGCCCGCCGCCTTGGCCGCCCGCACCGCCGCCAGGATCTGTTCCGACGCGTCCGGCGAGCCGCCCGGCGAAGAGACGCGGATGACGATGGCCTTCACGGCGTCGTTCTCGATCGCCTCATAGATCGCCGCGGCGGTGTCGTCGGAATAGATGGTCGAGCCGGAGCCGAAGCCGCCGCCGGTGTCGCGGCCGGTCAGGATCGTCCCCTCCGCGTTGACGATGGCGACGGCGTCCGAGCCGGAGCCCGACTGCAGCCCGTGGTTGGAGACATAGTCCGCCACGCTGACCAGCTGAGCGTTGCGGCCGGCGCGGCGCTTGGCCTCGGCCTCGGCCTCCTCGACCTGCCCGATCTTGTCGACCAGCTTCAGCGCCACGGCCCGTTCGGCCGAGTGGGGCCCGCTCTCGATCGCCTGGCGCATCGCGGCCGGCGTCTGGCGGCGGTCGGCGGCGGCGTTGGCCAGGGCGCTGTCGTAGATCGAGCGCATCCAGCTGAGCATCGCCTCGCGGTGCGCCGGGGTGAAATCGTTCTCGGTGTAGACGTTGACCGCGTTCTTGTACTCGTAGCGCTGCTCGAAATCGGCGGTGACGCCGTAGCGACGGAAGGCGTCGCCGAGGAAGATCTCCTCGGCCGCAAAACCCGTGACCTGGAAGCTGGAGGTGTTCTGCATCCACAGCTCGGACGCCGAGGCCCCGACCATATAGCTGGACATCACCGCCCCGACCGGCAGGAAGCCCTGGCTGTGGGCGATCACCGGCTTGCCGGAGGCGCGGAAGCGGCGCACCGCCTGGCGGACCTCGTCGGCGGCGGCGGGCGTCATGCCCATCTCCGGCAGGCGGATCAGCACCGCCTTGACGTTGCGGTCGTCCTCGGCCCGGTCCAGCGCGTCCACGACCTCGAGGACCGAGAGTTCGGCGCCGCCGAATGCCGCGAAGGGATTGGTCGGCGGCTGGTCGGTCAGGCCCTCGCGCAGATCCAGCTCCAGCACCGTGTTCGGCGAGGTGGCGGGGGCGGACGATCCAGCGGCCGCCAGCGCGATCAGGGCGATCGGCGTGACGATCACGAACAGCACCAGCCCGGCGAAGACCCCGGCCAGCGTGAGGAAGAACTGCTTCATGACCGGATCGCCATTCCTTCAAAGCGTGGCCGCGGAGGCCCCTTCAGACCATAGACTCGGAGCCCTTGCCGTCAAATGAAGGGCCTGTAACGCGACCGCCGGTCGCGGCCATGCTGCGGCGCGGCGCCCGCGATTGATGGCCCCGCGCGAAATGCCTATATGCGGCGCCTGCGAGCGGAGGGCCCCTCCGCGTCCCGTTGCCGGAGGCCGCATATGCTGGTCACCCTGATGAAGTCCAAGCTGCACCGGGCGGTCGTGACCCAGGCCGACCTGGATTACGAGGGCTCGATCGCCATCGACCGCGACCTGCTGGACGCCGCCGACATCCTGCCGCACGAGCAGGTGGACGTGCTGAACATCACCACCGGCGCGCGCTTCACGACCTATGCGATCGAGGCGCCGCGCGGCAGCCGCGTCATCGGCGTCAACGGCGCGGCCGCCCGTCTGGTGCAGAAGAACGACCGCGTCATCATCGTCACCTACGGCCAGCTGCCCCAGGCGGAGGCGCGCAACTACGCCCCCACCGTGGTGCTGCTCGACGACCGCAACGAGATCAAGCGCGCGGCCTGACCGTCACCGTCCGATCTCGTACACGCCGTTGACGTCGATCCGGACGGTCAGCTCGCCGCCCGCGACCGGCGTGGAGACGTCCATGGCTTCGGCGCGCGCGGCCATCCGGTACATCGGCATGGGCGGCGGCGGCGCATAGCCGCCGGCTTCGGTCAGGGTCTGGATCGGCCCCAGCCCCACGCCCAGCGCCTCGGCGTAGAGCGCGGCCTTGGCCTGCAGCGCCCGCACCGCCAGCCGGCGCGCCCGGTCCTCGGCGCCGCTCGGGTCCTGCAGGCCGAAGCTGATCCCGTCGATCTGGTTGACCCCCGCGGCCACGACCGCGTCGGCGACCTGGCCGGTGCGCGCCATGTCGCGCACGTTCACCGTCACCCGGTTCGACGCCTGGTAGCCGCGCAGGCGCGGCGACTCGTTCTGGATGTAGTCGTACTGGGGCGACAGGTTCAGGCCGGTCGTCTGGATGTCGCGCTCAGCGACGCCCGCACGGCGAAGGGCCGCCACGACCTCGGTCATGCGCTCGGCGTTCAGGCGCATCGCCTCGGCGGCCGTCTGGGCCTCGGTCACGACCCCGAACGTCAGGGTCGCCATGTCGGGCGCGACCTTCACCTCGCCGAAGGCCGAGAGGTTCAGCGACGGCGTCGGCTGCACCACCTGGATGGGCTGGACCTGCGCCACGGCGGGCGCGGCGGCCACGGCGGCGAGCATGGAGGCGCCGAGCGCGGCGACGAGGGCGGAACGGGTCATTGATGATCTCCTGACAGAGGCGGACCGGCGATGGCGCCGATACATGGCCGAACCTTGGCCTTTCCCGGCTGAATGAACGCGGTCGCCCCGCATGCAGGTTCCGTTCATCGAGGTGAGACTTCGGTCACATCGCGCCGCTTTTCCGCCGCGCCCGACCCTGCTAGGCCAACGCCTCGCGTCCGCGCGGGCCCGTAGCTCAATGGTTAGAGCCGACCGCTCATAACGGTCTGGTTGCAGGTTCGAGTCCTGCCGGGCCTACGCCGCGACCTCGCCCCGCTTCACCGCCCCGTACAAGGCCCATAGCAGATGCGCCGCCACGCCTCGGTGCGGCCGCCAGGCCTCAGCCCGCAGATAGGCCGCCTTTTCGTTGGGTCGCACCTCAAGCCCGTCGGCCCAGCGCATCGCCTCCTGCAACGCCACGTCGCCGCCCGGGAAGACGTCGGTGCGCCCCTCGCAGAACATCAGATAGGTCTCCGCCGTCCAGCGCCCGACGCCCTTTATGGCGGTCAGGGCCAGCACCGCCTCGTCGTCGCCGAGGGTGTTCAAGCCGTTCAGGTCGATCCGGCCCTCGACGTGCGCCAGCGCGATCTCGCGGCCGTAGCGGGCCTTCTGACCCGACAGGCCGAAGGTCCTGAGCGTCTCCGGCTCTTGGACCAGCAGCCGCTCCGGCGTCACCTCGCCCAAGCCTTCGCACACGCGGCGCCAGATCGAGGCGGCGGCCGCCACCGACACCTGCTGCTCCACGATCATGCGGAACAGCCCCTCGAAGCCGCCGGGCCGAAGACGCCATTCGAACGGCGGCAGGACGGCATGCGCCCGCGCCAGCGCCGGGTCGGCCGCCGCCAGCGCCTCGCGGGCGGCGTGCAGGGTCTCGGGCGTGGGGGCGGTCGGCATCCCGCCATCCTGCCCGACCGCCCACAGCTGGCAACCCGCCGCGAAGGATGGCGTCCGGAAAGCGCGAGGTCTGCGTTCCCCCACACGGAGAGAAGGAAAACGTCCCCGCACCCGCTACACTGCCCCCCATGTTCGTCACCCGTTTCGCGCCCTCTCCCACCGGCGCCCTGCACAAGGGCCACGCCTTCTCGGCCATGCTGGCGCATGACGCGGCGCGGGCGGCGGGCGGTCGGTTCCTCCTTCGCATCGAGGATACCGACTTCACCCGCTGCCGGCCCGAGCACGAGGCGGCGATTCTGGACGAGCT
>JBKBUS010000032.1:0-2243 GCA_046290035.1 Brevundimonas sp. | reverse complement strand
GGCCTGAGCTGGGACGGACCGGTCAGGCGCCAGTCGGAGCACCGCGCCGATTACGACGCGGCGCTTCAGCGGCTACGGGATATGGGCGTGCTCTATCGCTGCTTCCGCACCAGGAAGGAGTTGATGGCGCTGGCGGGCGTCGCGCCCCACGCCGATGATCCGAAGGACGCCCTGGCCTTCGCCGGCGGGCCGATCGACCCGGCGGAGGAGGCTGAACGGCTGGCGCAGGGACAGGCCTTCGCCTGGCGGCTGTCGCTGGCCGCCGCCAAGGTCCGGCTCGGCGGCTTCGACGATCTGTCCTGGGTCGAGGAGGGCGAAAACGCGGGCATCCGCACGGTCCGGCCCGAGGCGCTCGGCGACATGGTGCTGGGCCGCAAGGACATCGGCGCCGGCTATGTCATCGCCTCGGTCGTGGACGACGCGGCGCAAGGGGTGAGCCACGTCATCCGGGGCGTGGATCTGGTCGAGACCACCTCGATCCAGCGGGTGCTGCAGGCGCTGCTCGACCTGCCGACGCCGACCTATCGCCACCACCGCCTGCTGCGGGCGCCGGACGGCAAGCGCCTGTCCAAGCGGGACAAAGCCGAGAGCCTGGCCTCGCTCAGGGGCGCGGGCGTCACGCCAAACGACCTGCGTCGGGAATTCTTCGGCTAGCGCTTGCCCTTGGGCGCCCCGGTGCGGACCCGGCCCGAGCGCGAGACCTGACGCGCCCCGCCGCGCGCCCGCTTGCCCAGCACGGCCGAGGTCCCGGCCTTCTTCGAGGCGCTGGCCTTCAGCCCCGCCAGAGGCTTGACCCGCACCTTGGGGCCGGCCTTGGAGGCTTCCGCCTTCTCCTTCAGCGCCTTGCCGGGCAGGCCGGGCGCCTTCGCCTCGGGCGGGGCCTTCGACTTCTTAGCCGTGGGATAGACCGGTCGCGCGGCGCGCGCCCGGACCAGTCCGGCCTTCTCGCCGCCCTCGGCGTAGGGGTTGGCCCCCGCCTTCACCGTCAGGCGGATGGGTGTGCCCCACAGGTCGAAGCTCTCGCGGATGCCGTTGACCAGATAGCGCTTGTAGTGGTCCGGCATGGCCGAGGCCCGGCTGGCGAACATGACGAAGGTCGGCGGCCGCGCCTTGGTCTGGGCGACATACTTCGGCTTCACCCGCTTGCCGTCCACGGCGGGCGGCGGGTGCCGCTGGACCGCCAGCGCCAGCCAGTCGTTCAGGTCGCGCGTCTTCACCTTGGCCGACCATGTCTCATAGGCCTTGAGCACCGCCGGCATCAGCCGCTCCACGCCGCGCCCGTTGAAGGCCGACAGCGCGACGAAGGGCGTGCCCTTCAGCTGGGGCAGCATCCGCTCGGCCGTCGACTTCAGCTCCGCCATCCGCGCCTGGGGCTCCTCCTCGAGATCCCACTTGGCGATGACATAGACCAGCGCCCGCCCCTCGCGCTCGACGAGATCGGCCAGCTGCAGATCCTGGGTGTCGAAGGCGTTGTCCCGGTCCATGACCAGGATCACCACCTCGGCGAAGGTGATGGCTCGGATCGTGTCGGCGACCGACAGCTTCTCCAGCTTCTCCTGCACCCGCGCCTTGCGCCTGAGCCCGGCGGTGTCCACCAGACGGATCGGCCGCCCTTCATAGGTCCAGTCGACCGAGATGGAGTCGCGCGTGATCCCCGCTTCGGGTCCGGTCAGCAGTCGGTCCTCGCCGAGCAGCCGGTTGACCAGCGTCGACTTGCCGGCGTTCGGCCGGCCGATGACGGCGATGCGGACGGGCTTTTCGCCCTCCTCGGCCTCCGCCGCCTCCAGGTCGCCGGCGGCCGCGGCCACGGCGGCGTAGAGGTCGGCGATGCCTTCGCCGTGCTCGGCCGAGATGGCGACGGGCTCGCCGAAGCCCAGGCCGTGCGCCTCGCCCACGCCCCCGCCGGACTCGCGGCTCTCAGACTTGTTGGCCAGCAGGATGACGGGCTTCTCGATCTTCCTCAGGCGGTCGGCGAAGATGCGGTCCAGCGGCGTGACCCCCTCGCGGGCGTCGACCATGAACAGGATCAGGTCCGCGTCCTCGATCGCCGCCTCGGTCTGGGCGCGCATGCGCGCCTCCAGGCTCTCGTCGGTGACGTCCTCGTAGCCGGCGGTGTCGATCAGCGTCAGCGGCAGGTCGCCGATCGCGCCCTCGGCGTAGCGCCGGTCCCGCGTCACGCCCGGACGGTCGTCGACCAGCGCCAGGCGCTTGCCCACGAGCCGGTTGAACAGGGTCGACTTGCC
>JBKBUS010000031.1:0-9700 GCA_046290035.1 Brevundimonas sp. | reverse complement strand
GCCGGCCTCGACCAGCGCCATCGCCCGCACCAGCCGCTCGCGAAAGCCCGCGTAGGTCTTGGCCAGCGCCCCCTCCAGCTGCCCCAGCGCCTGACGCGCCTGGGCCGAGGTCTCGGCGTCGATCAGGTCGGCCACGGCCTCGGCCTGGGTCAGATCCATGCGCCCGTTCTGGAAGGCGCGCCGGGTGAACTCTCCGGGATCCGCGGGGCGCAGGCCAAGGTCGAGCAGCGCCGCGCTGACCGCCTCCACCACCGCCCGCCCGCCGTGCAGGTGAAGCTCGGCCGCGTCCTCGCCCGTGTAGCTGCGCGGGGCGATGAACCGCAGCACCACCGCCTGGTCGAGCACGCGGTCAGCGTGAGTCAGGGTGCGCAGCGACGCGATCCGGGGCGCGACTCCCGCAGCGCCCAGGCTTTCCAGCGCCGAGCCGACCCCGGGCCCCGACATCCGAATCACCGCGATCGCCCCCCGCCCCGGCGGCGTCGCCAGGGCGAAGATGGTGTCGGTCAACTCTCTCCTCCCCACGCCATGGGGAGGTGGATCGGCGCGTCGCGACGAGACGGAGGGGGCGAGGCGGCGGACAGGACCCTTCCACCGCCTCGCAATCCCCTTCCCCACGAGGTGGGGAGGAGACGCCGCCTCACCCCTTCGTCCCCGTGACGGCCGCCTCCATCATGCGGCGAAACTGGTCCTGGGCCTGTACGCCGAAACTCGTCCAGGTCTTCATCAGCTCCTCCGGCTGCATGGCCTGCATGTTCTCCGCCATGCGCCGCTGCATCTCCGCCACCAGATGCTCGCTCAGCGGCGTCACGTCCGGCAGGCCCAGGAAGGCGCGCGCCTCCACGGGCGTGCAGTCGATCTCGACCTTGATATTCATCGGCGGGCTCCAACTTCCATCAGGCCACCTTTGGCGCAAACCCCGGTCGGAAGGAACCCGCCATGAGCCAAGCCCAGCATCGCGCCGTCCGCCTGAACAAGTCCGGCGGTCCTGAGGTCCTGGAGCTTCATTCGGTCCCGACTCCCAACCCTGGGCCGGGCGAGATCCGGGTGAAGCACGCGGCGATCGGGCTGAACTTCATCGACATCTATCAACGGGACGGCCTTTACCCCCTCACCTTCCCTACTGGTCTCGGCCTGGAAGCGGCGGGGACGGTCGAGGCGGCGGGTCCAGGCGTCTCGCGCTTCGCTGTCGGCGACCGCGTGGCCTATGCCAATGGCCCGGTGGGCGCCTATGCCGACGTCCACGTCGTACCGGCTGAACGCGCCGTGGCCATCCCAATTGGGATCGACTTCGATGTTGCGGCGGCCGCCCTCCTGAAGGGCATGACGGCCGAGATGCTGCTGCGCCGCGTGTTTCACGTGAAACAAGGCGACGTGATCCTAGCCCACGCGGCCGCCGGCGGCGTCGGGCTGATCCTGACCCAGTGGGCGAGAGCCCTGGGAGCGACGGTGATCGGCACGGTGGGCGACGAGGCCAAGGCCGAGCTGGCCCTGGCCAACGGCTGCGATCATGTCATCCTCTATGACCGTGAGGACGTGGCGGCGCGGGTCAAGGCCATCACGGGTGGCCAAGGCGTCCACGTCGTCTACGACTCGGTGGGGGCCGCAACCCTCGAGGCGTCGCTCGCCAGCCTGAGACGACGCGGCATGCTGGTCAGCTTCGGCAACGCATCCGGGCCGGTCCCGCCGATCGCCCCGCTCCGGCTCTCGCGCGGGGGCTCGCTGTTCCTGACCCGGCCGACGCTGTTCGACTACGTCGCCACCGTCCAGGAGCTGGACGCCAGCGCCCAAGCTCTGTTCGAGGTGATTGAGTCCGGCGCGGTGAAGGTCCGCATAGGCCAGACCTTCCCGCTCGAACGCGTCGCCGACGCGCACCGGGCGCTTCAGGCCCGCGCCACCACCGGCTCGACCCTGCTAATCCCTTAAGGCCCGCCGCACGGCGGCGCCTCGCCCTCAAGCAGCGAGCGGCCGCGTCGCGAGCGATAGGGCAAGCCTCAAGCCCTCAAGCAGCCAGCGGTAAGGCGAGCATCAAGTATTCATGCTCTGGAAGAACTCGCCGTTGGTCTTGGTCTGGCGCAGCTTGTCCAGCAGGAACTCGATCGCGTCCTGCGGGCCCATGGGGTTCAGGATGCGGCGAAGCACGTAGGTCTTGGTCAGCTGATCCTTCGGCGTGATCAGGTCTTCCTTCCGCGTGCCCGACTTCAGCACGTCGATGGCGGGGAAGATGCGCTTGTCGGCGACCTTGCGGTCCAGCACGATCTCCGAGTTGCCGGTGCCCTTGAACTCTTCGAAGATCACCTCGTCCATGCGGCTGCCGGTGTCGATCAGGGCCGTGGCGATGATGGTCAGCGAACCGCCCTGTTCGATGTTCCGCGCCGCGCCGAAGAAGCGCTTCGGCCGCTGCAGTGCATTGGCGTCCACGCCCCCGGTCAGCACCTTGCCCGACGACGGCACCGTGGCGTTATAGGCCCGGCCCAGGCGGGTGATGGAGTCCAGCAGGATCACCACGTCCTTCTTGTGCTCGACCAGACGCTTGGCCTTCTCGATCACCATCTCGGCGACGGCCACGTGGCGGCTGGCGGGCTCGTCGAAAGTCGAGGCCACGACCTCGCCCTTCACCGTGCGCTGCATGTCGGTGACCTCCTCGGGCCGCTCGTCGATCAGCAGCACGATCAGGAACACCTCGGGGTGGTTCGCCTCGATCGACTTGGCGATGTTCTGCAACATCACCGTCTTGCCGACGCGCGGCGGGGCCACGATCAGGCAACGCTGACCCTTGCCGAGCGGCGCAACGATGTCGATGACCCGGCCGGAGCGATCCTTCAGGGTAGGATCCTGGATCTCCATGTGCAGCCGCTCTTCGGGATAGAGGGGCGTCAGGTTGTCGAACAGGACCTTGGTCTTGACCGTCTCCGGGTCTTCCAGATTGATCGTGTCGACCTTGAGCAGGGCGAAGTAGCGCTCGCCCTCGCGCGGCGCCCGCACGGCCCCGTGGATGGTGTCGCCCGAGCGCAGGCCGAAGCGGCGAATCTGCGACGGCGAGACGTAGATGTCGTCCGGACCCGGCAGATAGTTGGCGTCGGGGCTGCGCAGGAAGCCGAAGCCGTCAGGCAGGATCTCAAGCACGCCGTCGGCGATGATCTCCACCTCCTCCTCGGCGAGCGCCTTGAGGATGGCGAACAGCAGATCCTGCTTGCGCAGGTTCGACGCGTTCTCGACCTCCAGCTGTTCGGCGAAGGCGACCAGATCGGCCGGCGTCTTCTCGTTGAGCTCCGCCAGCGTGATCCGGCCATTGGGGACGATCGGCTCGCCGTCCTCCTCATCCTCCTCGGCGGAGGTGTCGACGATCTGATCCTGATCCTGCTCGGCCTGAGCGGCGTCGAGCTCGGGCGTCTCTGGGCTGGTCGGGTCGGTGTCGCGGACGTCGGTCATTTTCGGAAACTCTGCAGGCACGCCGGAGCCCTCGCGGAGGCGAGGGCGAACGGCTGGCGATGTCGTGGCCTTGCGGCCGGAGGGAGACGCGGAGGGTTCCCGGGCCACGAGGCGCGGGGTCCGCGAGAGGAAGGGAGCCCAGCCGAACCACAGGGGCGGAACGGCGTCAAGCGGGACGGTCGGTCAGGCGCCCCACTCCAGGGTCACGGACAAGACCATGACGATGGCGATGAGGAAGGGGATCTCGTTGGTCATGCGCCAGAAGCGGCCGGTGCGGACCGACGTCCCGGCCTGGATGCGGCGGAACTCGGCCGACAGATAGCCATGCCATCCGCTGAGCGCCAGGACCCCGGCCAGCTTGGCGATCATCCAGGGCTGGTGGGCGAAGCTCCAGTCCGCGCCGTTTCCGCTGCGAATCCAGAACAGCCACAGGCCTAGACCCCAGGCGACGATCATGGCCGGATTGACGATGATCTTGAGCAGGCGTCGCTGCCAGGTGCGAAGCAGCGTTCGCATCTCGCCCTTCAGCGGCTCGGCCTTGTCCGCCTGCTCGGCGTCGTAGGCGTAGAGCCGCGGCAGGAAGAGCAGCCCCGCCATCCAGGCGATCACCGCCAGGAGGTGAAGCCCGCGCGCGAGATCATAGAGGTTCACGCCGCTCGCCTTTCAGCGTGGCCTTTCTTAGCCCGGCCTTGCCCGGATTGGCATGGGCAGGCCTTCCAGCGACCCTGGCAGCCGGGCCCGAAGGGGGCCACGCCGGTGCGGCCCAGGCCGTCCAGGACCGCGTCCGCCAGGGCGCCGATGAAGGCGGGGTGCAAGCTAACGGTCGGCGCCCGCAGATAGGGAGACACGCCCTTCTCATGGGCAAGCTCGCCATATTCGATGTCGAGCTCGACGAGCGTCTCGATATGCTCTGAGACGAAGGCGATTGGGACGAGGATCACGCCCTTGCCGTCGCGGCCCGCCTGCTCGATGGCGTCGGGCGTCGCCGGGCCAAGCCATTTCAGGGGGCCCACGCGGCTCTGGTAGCAGATCGACCAGTCCACATCACCCAGCCGTTCGGCCACGGCGGCGCAGGTCGCCTCGACCTGTTCCTGATACGGGTCACCCTTGCCCTTCACGAGGGTCTCCGGGATGCCGTGGGCGGAGAACAGCACCCGCACCGGCCGATCGCCGGCCTCGGCCACCTTGTCGCGGATCAGGGCCACCTGCGCTTCGATCCATCCTTCGGCGCGGGGATAGCAGCAGACGGTCCGGCTGACGCCCGGCCCGCGGTAGGTCTCGTTCCACAGCTTGAGGGAGGACTGGGTCGTGGTGGTCGAGAACTGCGGATAGAGCGGCAGCAGCACGATCTCGTCCGGCGCGAAGGCCGTGACTTCGGCGGCGGTCTGTTCCGTCAGGGGATGCCAATAGCGCATGGCGATGAAGACGCCGACCTCGTCGGCGGGGCTGCGCACCTGAAGCTCCGCCTTCAGCGCCTCGGCCTGGCGACGCGTCTCGGGGAGCAGGGGCGAGCCGCCACCCATCCGGGCGTAGTTCTCCTGCGCGTCCGTCTCCCTCCGGCCGGAGATCAGCCGCGCCAAGGGCGTGCGCACGAGACCGGGCAGCCCGATGATCGCCGGGTCGTTGAAGAGGTTGAACAGGAACGGCTTCACATCGGCCTGGCCGTCCGGCCCGCCGAGGTTGAACAGAACGACGGCGATCCGCCGCCCGTGTCGGACGCTCATTCGGCTCCGATCCTTTTCAGCACCTGTTCCACGTGGGCGATCGGGGTGTCCGGCAGGATCCCGTGGCCCAGGTTGAAGACGTAGGGACCGCCCGCCCAGGCGTCCAGCAACTGATCGACCCTGCGGTCCAAGGCCGCGCCTCCGGCCCGGAGCAGCAGGGGATCGAGCGCCCCCTGGATGGGCTTAATCGCCTGAACCCGACGACCGACCTCGAGCGGGCAAGCGGTGTCAAGCGCCACGAGCTGCACGTCGCAGGCCTCGGCGTAACGTTCGGCGATGGCCGCGGAGCCCCGCGGAAAGCCGATCAGGGGAACCGTGACGCCCAGCTCCCGGACCCGGGCGACCAGCTTCTGGTGGGGCCTCAGCACCAGCCGGTCGAACAGGTCGTCGGACAGCCCCTCGGCCCAGCTCTCGAAGATCTTGAGCGCCTGGGCCCCGGCGTCCGCCTGCATCTTCAGATAATGGGCCGTGGCCTCGATCAACACGTCCAGCACCGCCTCGACCCGAGCCGGCTCTCGGTAGGCGAAGTCCCGCGCCTCGGCCCGTTGTCCCTTGCCGATCGCGCGGTGACCGCCGTCCAGCATGTAGGTTGCGACCGTCCAGGGCGCTCCGGCGAAACCGATAAGGGCCCGGTTCGCCGGCAGAGCGGCGCGCACCCGCGACAGGGTCTCGCCGACCTGGGACAGGGCGCGCCCGGCCGCTTCGGCCTTCTCCGTCATCACCTCGACCGGCGGCAGTGGGCCCAGAACAGGGCCTTCGCCCGTCTCGAAGGCCACATGCTGGCCGAGCGCGCGAGGGATCAGGAGGATGTCGGCGAAGACGATGGCGGCGCTGAACGGGAAGCGGCGCATGGGCTGAAGCGTCGCCTCCGCCGCCTTCTCCGGGTCCAGGCAGAAGGCGATGAAGTCCGGCGCCGTCGCTCTGAGCGCGCGATACTCGGGCAAGTACCGACCAGCCTGGCGCATGAACCAGACCGGCGGCTTCACTTGGCGTTCCCGGGCCAACACCTTCAGGAAGGGCGCTTCTTCGTCGGCAGGAAGGGTCTCGGAGCGGGAGGTCATGACGGGCCTGTAGGCCGCTCGACGCAAAGGCTCAAGGCTCCCCTCCCCCTCTCCTCACCTCTCAAGATTCGAAGGGTTGAGGATAGAAGGCAGGGGTGTGGAACAGCGGGCGCCGGTCGGACCGCGTCCGCAGACGGAACGGGCTTGCGCCCAGACTCCATGGAAATGACGGCGGCTGAGCGACAGCTTGTCGATAGCGGGGATGATTCCTAACGAATCCTTACTTCACCGCCACTTGCCCGGTTAGGCGAGGTCGAGCCGCCGGTGAGCGCGTTAGGGATTCGTTAACTTTTCCCCTACGATCCCGCACAGGACGCCCACATGGGGCATGACTCGGGAAAACGGCGCCCTGCCTCTCCCGGCCTGTCCTCGCTCGCCGCGCCGCTCGCCGCGCGCTATAGGCGGTGGCGCTTGGTCATCCGCAGCTCCGCCCTTCCCATCCACAGGGCCGTCCCCCATCTCCGGCCCGCTCGCCCACGGGAATCCGCCGCTCATGCATAAGCCGCACGGTCGGCTCGCCACCTACTTCCACGTCCACCTGGTCTCGGACTCCACCGGCGAGACCCTGAACGCCATGGCCAAGGCCGTGGTGGCCCGTTTCGACGGTGTCATTCCGATCGAGCACATCTATGCGCTGGTGCGGTCCAGGAAGCAGTTGGACCGGGTGCTGGAGGAGATCGCCGCGGCGCCGGGGGTGGTGCTGCACACCATCGTCGACAAGGAGCTGCGCGCGGCGCTCGAAGACGGCTGCCGGGCGCTGGACACGCCCCAGATCGGGGCACTGGATCCGCTGGTCGGGGCCCTGTCGCGCTACCTGGGCGCGGCTCTGTCCACCCGAGTAGGGGCGCAGCACGCGCTCGACCACGACTATTTCAACCGCATCAGCGCGCTCGACTTCGCCATGGCCCACGATGACGGCCAGGGCACGGCGGAGGAGCTGGAGCGCGCCGACGTGGTGCTGTGCGGCGTGAGCCGCACGTCAAAGACACCCACCTGCATCTACCTGGCCCACCGGGGCATCCGGGCCGCGAACGTGCCGCTGGTGCCGGGCCAGGAGGACGGCGAGCGCCTAACGCAGCTCAAGAACCCGCTGGTGATCGGCCTGACGGTCTCCCCTGACCGCCTGGTGCAGATCCGCCGGAATCGGCTGGACAGTCTGAACGCCGACCGCGCCTCCACCTACGTCGACCACGACGCGGTGCGCGACGAGACGGTCAAGGCCCGCCGGGCCTTCGAGCGTCGGGGCTGGCCGGTCATCGACGTGACGCGCCGCTCGGTGGAGGAGACGGCCGCCGCCATCGTCAACCTGTTGAGCGAGCGTCGTACCCGGCGTCTCGGCGCGACATGGTGAGGCCGACGATCGTTCTCGCCTCGGCCAGCGCGGCGCGGCGCGCCATGCTGGCCGGCGCCGGCGTGCCCCACACGGCGGAGGCGTCCCGTGTCGATGAAGCGGCGCTGAAGATCACGATGCCCGACGCCTCGCCCGCCGAGGTGGCGTTGGCGCTGGCCCGGGCCAAGGCGGTCGATGTCTCCCGGCGTCATCCGAACGCCGTCGTCATCGGATCGGATCAGACGCTGGATCTCGATGGAAGGACGCTGGACAAAGTGGCCGATCTCGCGGCCGCGCGTGAACGGCTGATGACGCTTCGCGGGCGGACGCACCACCTGCACTCCGGCGCCGCGTTGGTGGTGGACGGCGAGGTCGTCTGGTCGACCGTCGAAAGCGCGATCCTGACGGTGCGCGAATTCTCCGACGCGTTCCTCGACGACTATCTGAGGACAGAAGGGCCTCAGGCGCTGGGCTCGGTCGCCTGTTACCGGCTGGAGGGGCCTGGCGCCCAGCTGATGTCGCGGGTGGAGGGCGAGCATTTCACCATCCTGGGCATGCCGCTGTTTTCCGTTCTGGAGGCGCTGCGAGTGCGGGGAGCGCTCCGGGCATGAGCGGAACCGTTCACGCCGGCGTTGCGGGGTTTCCGATCGACCATTCCCTCAGTCCGCTGATCCACGGCGCCTGGATCCGGGCGCTCCGGCTGGATGCGATCTACCAACGTTTCGGGCCCGAGGATGGGACCGCGTTCAAGGCCGTCGTCGAACGCCTGAGGGCGGGAGAGATGCGTGGGATCAATGTTACAGCGCCCTACAAGGAACGGGCGCTGGCGCTGGCGGATCGGGCGTCCGACGTCGCGCGGGCGGCGGGGTCGGCGAACCTGCTGGTGGTGGAGGATGGGCGCCTGATCGCCGAGACCACCGACGGCCTCGGCATGGTCTTGGCCATCCGGGAACAGGCTCCCTCGCTGGACCTGACCTCGGGCGCCTCGGTGGTGCTGGGCGCGGGGGGCGCGGCGCGGGCGGCGATCCGGGCGCTGCTGGATGCGGGCGCGCCCGAGGTGCGGATCGTCAACCGGACGCGGGCGAAGGCCGAGGCGCTGGCCGAGCGGTTCGGAGCGCGCGCGGCGGCGGCGGGCCTAGAGGCGCTGGACGGCGCCGTGCTGGCGGTCAACGCCGCCGTCGGCCTGGAGCCGCCGGATCTGTCCGGACTGGCGCCCGGCGGCGCGGTCATGGACATGACCTACAGGCCGCTGATGACGCCGTTGCTTCGGGCCGCCCGCGCGTCGGGCCTGACGCCGGTGGATGGCCTGGCCATGCTGATCGGTCAGGCGCGGCCGTCGTTCGAGCGGTTCTTCGGCGTGTCGCCGCCGGGCGACGTCGACGTGCGCGCGATGGCGATCCAGGCCATGGCCGCATGATCGTCCTCGGCCTCACCGGCTCCATCGGCATGGGCAAGTCGACGACGGCCCAGATGTTCGCCGAAGCAGGCTGCTACGCCTGGAACGCCGATGCGGCGGTGCACCGGCTGTATGCGCCCGGCGGCGCGGCGGTTGCGGCGGTGGGGCAGGCCTTCCCCGGCGTGATCGTGGAAGGGGCGGTCGACCGCGATCGGCTGGCGAAGGCCCTGGGCGCCGACGCCGACGCCTTCAGGCGGCTGGAGGCGATCGTGCATCCTCTGGTCGCCGCCGATCGCGCCGAGGCCCTGACGGCGGCGGCGGGGCGAGGCGTGAAGGCGGCTGTGCTCGACATTCCCCTGCTGTTCGAGGTGGGCGCGGATAAGCTGGTGGACGCGGTTGTGGTCGTCACCGCCGACCCGGAGGTGCAGGCCGCGCGGGTGCTGGCCCGGCCCGGCATGACGCGCGAGCGATTCGACGCCATCCTGGCGCGGCAGGTTTCGGACGCTGAGAAGCGCGCCCGGGCGGATTTCGTCATCGACACCGGCCGGGGCCTTGGGGCCGCCCGCGCCGAAGTCGAACGGATCGTCCGCACCGTGACCGATCCGTCGTGGATATCGCCGCGCAGGGGATTCACCTCCCCGGCGACTTAGGCCAAGAAGGGTCATGGCCCGCGAGATCGTCCTCGACACCGAAACCACCGGCATCGACCCGCGCCAGGGTCACCGGATGATCGAGATCGGCTGCATCGAGATCGAGGATC
>JBKBUS010000389.1:0-2189 GCA_046290035.1 Brevundimonas sp. | reverse complement strand
GGGGCCGGTCGCGGGGACGCATGAGCTGGTGCGGCGGCTGGCGGATCAGGGCGTCGCGCTCAAGATGTCGGTCAACGTCTCCGGCCGTCTGCTCGGCGATCCCGAGTTCGTGGCCGGCGCTCTCGAGCTCGCCGAGCGGGCCCGGGGCGAGCTGTGCCTGGAGATCACCGAGACGGCGGTGATCGACAACGCCGACGCGGCCATCGCCGCGATCGAACGTTTCGCCGAGGCCGGCGTGGAGATGTCGATCGACGACTATGGCTCGGGCCTGTCGTCCCTGGCCTATCTGAAGCGGCTGCCCGCCAGCGAGCTCAAGATCGACAAGGCCTTCGTCATGAAGATGGACGCCGCCTCGCGCGACGCGCTGCTGGTCAAGTCGACCATCGACCTGGCGCACGCGCTGGGCATGCGCGTCACGGCCGAGGGGGTGGAGACGGACGCCGCGCTGGCGCTGCTGACCGGGATGGGCTGCGACATGGCCCAGGGCTATCTGATCGCCCGCCCCATGAACGTAGAGGCGCTGGGCGAGATGCTGGCGGGGACCGGCGCCGCGACGCCGAAGCCCCGGCGCCGGCGAGCCTGAGGCTCAGGCCGCGCGCGGGTCCGGGCCGTTGGTGATCACCCGATCGCGATCGCCCAGATCCTTGACCACCTTCGCCTCGAGCCCGGCCGCTTCGAACAGCGCCTTCACCGCGGGCCCCTGATCCCAGCCGATCTCGACCGCATAGGTCCCGCCCGGCTTGAGGATGCGCGCGATCTCCGGGGCCAGGGCTCGATAGGCGTCCAGTCCGTCCGTCCCGCCGTCCAGAGCCAGGTGCGGGTCATGGTCCCGGACCTCCGGATCGAGCCCCGGAATGTCGCCCGAGGGGATGTAGGGTGGATTGGAGACGACCACGTCGAAGCTGTCGTCGGCGAAGCCCGCCGCCCAGTCCGTGCGGATGAAGGTGGCGCGGCCGTCCAGGTCGAGGTTCGCCGCATTTTCCCGCGCCACCGCCAGAGCCTCGGACGAGACGTCCGTCCCGACGCCCTTGGCCGCCGGGCGCTCGGCGAGAAGGGCCAGCAAGATCGCGCCGGAGCCGGTCCCCAGATCGCAAGCGGTGAAGCTGTCGCGCTCGGCGCGGGCCTTCAGGATCACGTCCAGGATCACCTCGGTGTCGGCGCGGGGGCTCAGCACGTCGGGCGTGACGTTGACCAGGATCTTCCAGAACCCCTTGCGGCCGAGGATGCGCGACACCGGCTCGCGCCGCAGCCGGCGCTCGACCATGGCGTCCAGCGCCTGAAGCTGGTCGTCGGGCACCGCGCGATACGGGTCGGTCAGGATGTCCAATCGGCTGGCGCCGGTTGCGGCCTCGAGCAGCAGGCGGGCGTCGATCGCGGGGCTGTCGATGCGGCCGGTCTTCAGGCGGCCTTGGGCGGCCTTCCACGCGGTGAGCAGGGTCTCGGACATGGGCGCTCCATGCCGCGCCGTCCGACGGGGATCAAGCGGAACGGGGAGGCGCGGGCCTCGTTGAGGAGACGATGGCGAAGCTGAACCTGACGGGGCCGATCGTGCGGCTGATCGGATCGGTGGCGACGGGGCTGGCGCTCGGCGCGGCCGCGACGCACCTCATGCACACGCGCGGACGCCTGACCGAGGTCGGCCTGTCGGCGAAGGCCGAGGCGGACGCGCCGCCGGAGGAGGGCCAGGCCCCCCTCTCGCCCGAGGCTCACGAGGCCAGGGACCCCGGCCGGGGCCGGTTTGCTCACCGCCCCCACCACATCCCGCTGAAGGGCTGGCTCGACATCCTGTGGCGCTGGGCGGGCAGCTATTTCGGCGACCGGGTCGGCTTCGTGGCCGGCGGGGTGACTTTCTTCATCGTCCTGGCCCTGTTTCCGACCTTCGGGGCCTTCGTCACCGTCTATGGCCTGTTCGCCGATCCGGCCGAGGCGTGGGCGCGGCTGCAGTTCCTGTACGGCTTCTTCCCGCCGAGCGTCGCGGAGTTCCTGGGCGGGCAGATGCAGCGGCTGGCGCTCAACTCCAGCGGCGAGCTGACCTTCACCCTGGTGTGGACGCTGCTGCTGTCGCTGTGGGCGGCGAACAACGGGGTGAAGACGCTCTTCTACGGGCTGAACGTCGCCTATCACGAGGTCGAGAAGCGCAACCTCGTGACCTACAACCTCGTCTGCTTCGCCTTCACCCTGTCGGGGCT
>JBKBUS010000030.1:0-9837 GCA_046290035.1 Brevundimonas sp. | reverse complement strand
GGCGGCGGCTTCGGCGCGGCGCACGGCGAAGCGGCGGCGCTGCAACTCGTCGGCGGACAGGGCGCGCGGGTCGTCCACGGCCTCGAACAACGACAGGCGCTGGCGCTCGTCGGCGAGCGCGACCTCCGCCTGGCGAGCGGCGGCTTCGGCCGAGGCGGCGTCGGCCTGGGCCGTGGCCAGCGCGGCGCGGGCGGCGCGGGCGTCGAGTTGGAACAGGGGCTGGCCCTGGCTGACGCGGTCGCCGGGCTGGACCAGCACGCTGCGGACCACGCCCGGGATCTCGGCGGCGACGGCGATGAGCTCGGACTGCGGCTCGACCGTGCCCACGCCCGCCACAGCCGAGGCGTAGGCGCTCGCGGGCGGCCGGGCGGGCGGATCGGCGCGGGTGCGCTCCGGCCGGATCACGGTCGTCACGGCGAAGATCAGGCACCCGCCGGCGATGACCGGCAGGACCAGGCGCTGGATGTGTTGGCGGCGGTTAGTGGGCATGGATTCCCTCCGGCAGCGTGCCTTCTCGGCTGTCCCCGACGATCCGGCCGTCCTCCATGGCGACGATCCGGTCGGCGTAGCGGTAGATGCGGTTGTCGTGGGTCACGACCAGGACGGCGCGGCCGGGGCCGGCGGCGGCCTCCTTGAGCAGCTCCATGACCTGGCGGCCCGTCTCGGCGTCGAGCGCGGCGGTCGGCTCGTCGCAGACGACGAGGTCCGGCTCGTGGACGATGGCGCGGGCGATGGCGACGCGCTGCTGTTGCCCGCCTGACAGCATCCGCGGCAGCTTGTCCGCGTGCGGCCCCATGCCCAGCGTCTCCAGCACCGCACGGGCCCTCTCGGCCGCCTGCTTCAGCGGCATCCCGTCGGCGACCAGGGCCATGGCCGCGTTTTCGGCGGCGGTCAGGGCGGGCAAGAGGTTGTACTGCTGGAAGATGAAGCCGATCCGGCGCCGGCGCAGGATCACCTTGTCGGCGTCCTTCATGCGGGTGATGACGTTGCCCATCACCTCCACCTCGCCGCCCGTGGGCTTCAGCGTGCCCGACAGGATGGAGAGGAGCGTGGTCTTGCCGCAGCCGGACGGCCCGACCAGCATGGTCAGCTGGCCCTGTTCGACCTCCAGGTTCACGTCGAACAGCACCTGGGTCATCAGCCCGTTGGAGCCGAAGGCCATGTCGATGTGGCGCGCGGTGACGGCGGTCATGGCGCTCACCCGCGGAACACGATGGCCGGGTCGACGCGGAAGACCTTGAGCAGGCTTCCCAGCACCGACACCAGGATGATGAGGAAGACCACCAGGCCCGTGCCGACCAGAACCTGCCACGGCATGTAGAAGTCCTCGAGCGCGGCGCCGCCCCGGACCAGGGTGAAGAACAGCGCCGAGCCGCCCATGCCCAGGCCGTAGCCCATAAGCCCAACGACGCCGGCCTGGAGCAGCACCATGCCGGTGATCTGGCGGTTGGTGGCGCCGATGGCCTTCAGCGCGCCGAACTGGCGCAGGTTCTCGACCACGAAGAGATAGAAGGTCTGGGCCGTGACCGCCGCGCCGACGATGAAGCCCAGCATCACGGTGATGCCGAAGTTCACCGGGATCCCGGTTCGCGTCAGGTAGTACTGCACGCTTCTCCAGGCGAACTGATCCCAGGTCAGGGCCTGGAGGCCCGTCTGCGCCGAGATGCGCTGTGCCAGCGCCTTCGGGTCCTCGCCGTCGCGGGCGCGCACCAGCACGAAGGACAGCTTGTTCCGCTGCGGCGGCGTCAGCGCCATCGCCTCGGAGTAGCGGACATAGGCGATGGGGAAGGTGATGAAAGGCGGGGAGGCGTCGGCGACGCCGGTCACGATCACGCGCCGGTCGTTGATCTCGGCCTCGACCCCCACCTTGTCCAGCGGGTCCGCGTCCGGCCAGATCAGCTGCGCCCCCTCCTTGTCGAAGACGATGCCGCCGGGGGTGCGCAGCGATTCCAGATCGCCCCTCAGCCACTCGCGCGGCGCCCCGATCAGGGTCTCGTCGTCGACGCCGACCAGGCTGACCTGATTGATGAGACCGTCCTGTGTGCGGAAGATCGCCAGGCCCTTGTAGAGGGGCGCGGCCCATTCGACCCCGGCGACGGACCGGACACGGCCGAGCGAGTCGTCGGGGACGGGCTCCACCTCGTCGACGTAGCGGACTCGCGGGTCCATGACCCAGATGTCGGCCTCGCGGATGTCCAGCACCTGATTGGCCGTGCGGGTCATCAGGCCGATGAAGATGGAGACCTGCTGGCTCATCAGCAGGGTGGCGAACGCCACGCCGAACACCAGCGCGAGGTACTTGGCGCTATCGCCCAGCAACATCTTGAGCGCGACAGATCGCATCCTCGGAATCCTCTGATCCGCGGTTGGGCTTGCGCCGCGAGGGGCGCGACGAGGTAAGCTGGGGTACTTGGTCTATTTAAATACTGAACCGTTCAGTATGTCAAGTGCGGCCACGCCCGTGCGACATACGTGAACGTTCACGTTCATATTGAGCGACGTTGAGGAGGACAAGCGGCTTTGGACAACCCGGCACCGCCAAAAGGTCGCAGGCTCGACCCGGATAAGGCTGAAGCCCTGCTTCAGCACGGCTGGCGGCTGTTCCTCGAGCGCGGCGTGCAGCCGGTGAGCATGGAGATGATCGCCGCGGCCGCGGGCGTCTCGAAGGTCACCGCCTACAAGCATTTCGCCGATAAGCATGACCTGTTCCGCACCGCCATCCGTCGGGAGATGGCGCGGCTGGAAGCCATGCAGGGGGCCGTCCAGACTGGCGACGGGCCGGTCCGGCAGCTGCTGGAGGACTTTGGGCGGGGGCTGATGAGCTATCTCTTCTCGGGACCCGCCATGGATTTCTATGCGGCCCTCGCCGGCGAACTGCGACGGACGCCCGAGTTGGCCCGGGCCTTCTACGATGCGGGGCCGGGAAAGACGTTCGAGAACTTGAAGGCCATCTTCCGCTTGGGCTGCGCGCGCGGCGAGTTGGAGATACCCGACCTCGACCTCGCCGCCGACCAGTTCCTCGGGCTCTTGCAGGGCTACAGCAGTTTCCAGATCGCCCTGGGCGTGGAGCCCGCGCCGCTCGCCGACACGGTCGACCGTCGCGTGCGCGCGGCCGTCGAGGTGTTCCTGAAGACCTATGGCCGGGCGTAAATGCTTGATCTGGCTATGGTGATCGATTTCGTGTACTTGTGCGTCTGAAATGTCTGACGGCGATCTTCCTCCCCGGCGCGGCCGGCCTCGCGACGCCTCCAAGGACGAAGCCATCCTGGTCGCGGCCGGCGAGCTGTTCATGGAGCGGGGCTTCGAGGCGGCGAGCCTTGATGCGGTGGCGCAGGCCGCCGGCGTCTCCAAGGCGACGATCTACTCCCGCTTCCCGGACAAGGACGCTCTGTTCCGGGCGGTGCTGAACCACGAATGCAACGCGGTGGTCATGCCCCCTTCGTTCGCGCCCGATCCGGCGACGCCCGTCCGTGACACCCTGATCGCCATCGCCGAACAGTTCGTGGGCCTGGTGCTGGGCGACAAGGCGATGAGCATGCACCGCATCATCGTGGCCGAGTGCGCCCGCGCGCCGCGGGTCGCGGAGCTGTTCTTCGAGACGGCCGTCTTGGCCACCAAGGACCGGTTCGCCGGCTGGCTGCGGCGCGAGACCGACCGTGGCCGCCTGGCGGTCAGGGACCCGGACGGCGCGGCCTGGCGCTTTCTCAGCGCGGTGAAGGCGGAGGCGCACATGCGCGCGTCGATGTGCCTGCCGCCGATGGCGCCTGAGCGTCTCCGAGCGCACATCGAGGCTTGCGCCGACGAGTTCTGCCGGGCGCACGCCCCCGACTGAGGGCGGCGAGGGGCTCAGCCCATCGTGTCCATGATGTTGATGATCGCGGGACCCAGGATCACCACGAACAGCACCGGCCGGAAGAACAGGATCATCGGCACCGTCAGCTGCGCGGGCAGGGCGGCGGCCTTCTTCTCGGCGGCCGACAGGCGCAGGTCGCGGTTCTCCTTGGCCATGACCCGGAGCGCGGCGCCCAGCGGCGTGCCGTACTGCTCGGCCTGGACCATGGCGGTGGTCACCGCCTTGATGCCCGGGTGCGCGGTCCGCTTGGACAGACCCTCGTAGGCCAGCCGGCGCTCGGGCAGATAGCTGAGCTCGGCGGCCAGCAGCGACAGCTCCTCGGCGAGCTCGATCGACGATCCGCCGACCTCCTGGCTGACCTTGTTGATCGCCGCCTCGATCGACATCCCGGACTCCACGCAGATCAGCAGCAGGTCCAGCGAGTCGGGAAACGCCGCCACGATCGAGGCGCGCCGCTTCGATATGCGGTTCGAGACATAGATGTTCGGCGCATAGAAGCCGATGGCGAAGAACACCACCACCACGGTCAGCTTCTGCACCCCGACCAGACCGAAGTCGTTGATGAAGGTCAGGTAGATGAAGCTCAGCGCCATCAGCACGAAAGGCGAGGCGAACCGGAAGAAGTAGAAGGTCGTCAGCGGCCGCGGACCGCGCAGGCCCGCCTGCATCATCTTCTCGGCGACCTTGGGGTCCTCGAGCAGCTTGACCAGATTAAGTCGCTCGACGATCCGCTTCTTGAAGCCGTCGTCGGACTGGCGCAGGCCTCCCTGTGTCGCGATGGCCTCCCGCGACCGGCGGCGCAGCTCCTCGCGACGGCCGGCGACGGACTTCATCCGCTTTTCGAGGCTCGCGCCGTTCACCCAGCCGCTGGCCAGGGTGAGCACGGTCAGGAACGTGGCGATGGCGACCGCCGCCGCCAGCCAGTTGCCCTTGTCCATGATCAGGTCGGAGAAATCGTTGATCATGGCGTCAGATCTTGAAGGAGATCATCTTCTTCATGACCAGCACCCCCATGCCCATCCAGCAGGCGGCGCCCAGCAGCATGATGTGGCCGCGCGGGTCGGTGAAGAGGCGACCCATGTAGTCAGGCGAGAACAGCATCACGAGGCCCATGACCACGAGGGGCAGCGAGCCGATGATGCCGGCCGACGAGATGGCCTCCGACGACAGCGCCTTGATCTTCTCGCGCATCATGCGCCGGGCGCGCAGCACGGTCGTCAGGTTGCCCAGCGCCTCGGCGAGGTTGCCCCCGGTCTTCTGCTGGATCGCCATGACGATCGACAGGAAGCGCAGTTCCGGGGCCGGCATGCGCTCGTACATCTTGTCCAGGGCCTGACCCAGGGTCATGCCGACGCCCACCGCCTCGACCAGGCGCTGGAACTCCGGACCGAGCGGAGCGGGGCTCTCCTTGGCGATGATCTTGAAGCAGTCGTGGACCGGCAGGCCCGACTTGATGCCGCGTACGATGACGTCCACCGCGTTGGCGAACTCGCCGGAGAACTTCTTCAGGCGACCCTTGGCCATGAACCCCAGCACCCAGCGCGGCAGCCCCAGGCCCGCCACGAACATGAGGCCGAGCGCGATGAGCGGCGGCGCTCCCAGGATCAGCGGGAGCAGCAGCCCGACCACACCCGAGACGGCGCTCATGATCCAGAACATCCGCACGTTCGGCGACAGTCCCGCCTGAGCCATTCGCGCGCTCAGGGTCATGCGCGCCTTGCGCTCGCGGCGGTCAGCCTCGCGCAGCTGAAGCATGATCTGTTTGCGGCGCGCTTCGGGGGTGTTGGCCGGGCTTGCCCGCCGCGTCGAGGCGTTGGACTGCTTGCCCGTCTGCAGGGTCTTCGCCCGCTTCAGCGCCTCGGCGCTCGAGTCGTCGCCCCCGACGAAGGCCCAGCCCAGGCCGCCGATGGTGATGAAGGCCAGGATCGCGGCGATGACCGGAAGCAGCATCGCCTACTCCGCCGCGTCGAGCGCTTCAGCGAGCTCACGCTCCAGGCCGTAGTAGCGCGCCCGATCCCAGAAGCGGGGGCGCGCGATGCCTGTCGAGCGGTGACGCCCGATGATCTTGCCGTTCTCGTCCTCGCCGGTGATCTCGTAGACGAACAAATCCTGGGTGACGATCACGTCGCCCTCCAGCCCCACCACCTCGGTGATGTGGGTGATCCGGCGCGAACCGTCGCGCAGGCGCGCGGCCTGCACGATGACGTCCACCGAGCCGACGATCATCTCGCGAATGGTCTTGGACGGCAGGCCGTAGCCGCCCATGGTGATCATCGACTCCATCCGACTGATGGCCTCACGCGGGCTGTTGGCGTGCAGCGTGCCCATCGAGCCGTCGTGGCCGGTGTTCATGGCCTGCAGCAGGTCGAAGGCCTCGGGCCCGCGCACCTCGCCGACGATGATCCGCTCGGGACGCATCCGCAGGCAGTTCTTGACCAGATCGCGCATGGTGATCTGGCCCTGGCCTTCCAGGTTCGGCGGTCGGGTCTCCAGGCGCACGACGTGCGGCTGCTGCAGCTGCAGTTCCGCGGCGTCCTCGCAGGTGATGACGCGCTCCGTCGGGTCGATGAAGGCTGTGAGCGTGTTCAGCAGCGTGGTCTTGCCCGAGCCCGTGCCGCCGGAGATCACAAGGTTGCATCGCGACGCGCCGATGACGCCCAGCACGCGGGCGCCTTCGGGACTGATGGAGTTGAACTCCACCAGGTTCTTCATCGTCAGCTTGTCTTTCTTGAACTTCCGGATCGTCAGCGTCGGACCGTCGATGGCCAGCGGCGGGGCGATGACGTTGACGCGGCTTCCGTCGGGCAGGCGGGCGTCGCAGATCGGGCTGCTCTCGTCCACGCGCCGGCCCACCTGGGACACGATCCGCTGGCAGATGTTCATCAGCTGGGCGTTGTCGCGGAACCGGACGTTGGTCAGCTGAACCTTGCCGCTGACCTCGATAAACACGCGGCCGGCGCCGTTGACCATGATGTCGGCGATGTCGTCCCGGTTGAGCAGGGGCTCAAGCGGGCCGTAGCCCAGCACGTCGTTGACGATGTCCTGGACCAGGTGCTCCTGCTCGGCCACCGACATGGAGACGTTCTTGATCGCCACCAGCTCGGCGACGATGTCGCGGATCTCCTCGGCGGCGGCCTTGGGATCGAGCTGGGCCAGCTGGGCCAGGTCGATCGTGTTCATAAGCGCGTTGAAGATCGTCGTCTTCGTGGCGTGGTAGTAGTCGCTCTGCTCGCGGACGATCTCGGTGACGGCTTGCGCCTTCTTGAGCTGTTCGAAGGCCGGCGTCGCCTTGGGGCCGGAGCTGCGCCGCTGGGTTTCTGGCTCGGGCTTGGGCTTCGGCGGCGGCGGCGCCGAAGCGAGCGCGTCCAGACGTTCCGCGCCAGGCTGGGCCGTGAACAGCGGCTGGGCGGGCTCCTTGGGCTGGATCTCCGCGGCGTCGAAGGCGAAGGCCTGGGTCTGCACCCCCTGTTGCGGCTGGAGCGGGGGTTCCGCCACGCCCCGACCGACCGGCGTCTGATCGATCAACGGCCCAGCGCCCATCCCGGCGCCCAGGCCGGCCCCGAGTCCGCCTCCCAGACCCGCCTGCGAGGTACGCTTTCCGAACACGCGTCAGCCGCCCTTCTTATTGAAAAGGCCGGCGAACATCGACTTGCCGCCGGACTTGGCCGCGGCCTTCGGCGCGGGCAGGGCGGGCAGCTCGCGCCGCGACACGATCTGGGCCAGCACCTGGAAGGCCTCGGACGCCTTGGACTTGGCGGCGGCGTCCAGGATCATCTGACCGTTGTTGGCGGCCGCGCCGAAGACCTTGGGCTCGAACGGGATGGTCAGGGCGGGGTGGACCCCGAGAGCCGCGCCGAAGTCCTTGGCCGGAATCTCGGGACGCCCGGGCATGCCGACCTGGTTGAGCACCAGACGCGGGGGCGCGTCGTTGGGCCGGCTCTGGCGCAGCAGATCGATCATGTTCTTGGCGTTGCGCAGGGACGCCAGGTCCGGGGTCGCGACCACCACCACCTCGTCGGCCGAGATCAGCGTCCGGCGCACCCAGCGCGACCAGGTGTGCGGCATGTCCAGGACCACGAACGGCGCGGTCGAGCGGATGCGAGTCGTGACCTCCTCGAACGCCTCCGGCGTGATCTCATAGTCAGCGTCCAGCGTCGCCGGCGCGGCGAACAGGCTCAGCTTGTCCGTGCAGCGGACCATCATCCGGTCAAGCAGCACCGGGTCCAGGCGATCGGGCTGCGACAGGGCGTCGACGACTCCGTTGATCGGGTCCTGATTGAAATCCAGGCCCGCCGTGCCGAACGGCAGGTCGTAATCGACGATCACCGTGTTGGCGCCGATCCGTTCGGACAGGGCGTAGGCGGTGTTGTGGGCGACCGCGCTGGCGCCGGAGCCTCCGCGCGCGCCGACGAAGGCGATGGAGCGGCCGACGAATGGCTGCGCCGGGTCGGCGAACAGACCGCCGATGGCCGAGATCAGCTGCAGCGGATGCAGCGGCGCGACCAGGTACTCCGACACGCCTCGCCGCATCAGTTCGCGGAACAGGATGATGTCGTTGGTGGCGCCGATGATGACGACCTTGGTGCCGGCGTCGCAGACCTCGGCGAGCCGGTCGATGTCGTAGAGCAGCGTGCGGGGATCGCCGGTGTGCTCGACGATAACCAGGGGCGGCGTGGGCTCGTGCTGGTAGGTGTCGATGGCGGCGTTGACGCCGCCGACACGGATCGTCGTGGTCGCGCGCGAGAGGCGACGGTCCTGTCCCGCCCTATCCGCGGCCGCGAGGGTGTCCTGGCGCTCGGCGAAGATGTGGATGGCGATCCGGGGCACCGACACTTCGGCCAGAGCCATGTTGGCGCCCGCGATCATTTCGCCGACGGGATTGAAGGGCTCCGCGGCGACCGTCATCGGCGCTGTGGGCTGCGCGACGCTGACCGGCGGCTGCGACTGGACAACGGGGGCCTGGACCTGCGGCGTGTGGGCGGGGTGGGCAGGGCTCTGGGGCGTCTGGCCCTGAGCGGCGAAGGGCTGCGGGTGCGCCGGCGCGGGCGCAGTGAACTGAAGCGGCCCCCCGCCGTGGGCGGCGGGCGCGGCCTGCGACGACGGCGCGCCCGGCTGGGGGGCGAACTCCAGATCCAGGTCGTCCTCGAACTCGTCGTGCGGGGACGGGGCGAAGGCGTTCATGATCACTCCACGGCCTGGGTGACGCGGCCGCTTACGAGTTCTTCTTGCGGTGCGGAGGTTTGCCGGCCTTGCCGGTAGTTGTCGAAGACCACCACCGCGCGGTGCGAGTCCGCCAGCGGCATGGCGCGCGGCTGGGCGATGTCGCGCGGGTCGGCGATCTGGGCGGCCATATTGGCCGTGATGGCGCAGCCGAAGTTCGACGGCGTGCCGTTGGCGACGCTCTGGGTCAGGTCGCCCCATTCCCGCCCGCAGGCGGGAACGACGGCTTCGACGGTCTGGAAGCCGACGATCACCGGCGCGCGGGCGTCGGGACCGGGATAGCTGGCCAGCCGGATGGCTTCCGGCGGCAGGCCTCGCGCCATCAGGGCGTCGCGAACGTTCCAGGCGGTGCGGGCCGCGACCGGATCCTCGCCGGCGGGGGCGTCGATGTTGATCGTGGCCATGCCGCGGGCGCGATAGCGTCCGACCAGGGCGTCCAGGGCCTGGGCCTGGTTGGGCGACAGGCCGTCCTCGCGAACGGCCAGCGCGATCTGATCCGACCCGGGCTGCACCTGAAGGGTCCATCTGGACAGGGGGTTGAGAGGCTCGAGCTGCTGCGCGGGGCCGGAGGCGCAGGCGCCGAGAACGAGGAGCGCGCAGGCGCAGGCGAGGGGACGGATCTTCATCTTCGACCTCACTCGATCACATAGCCGACAGGGCCCTGCCAGGCGGGCGCGCCGCCGCCCCGGGGCGCACGCGCGCCCTAGACCACCTTCAGCTGGCCGACGATCAGGGTCTGAACAAAGCCCGCGCTCCACAGCCCC
>JBKBUS010000388.1:0-2193 GCA_046290035.1 Brevundimonas sp. | reverse complement strand
CTGGAGGGCAAGATCCGCGTGTCCGTGGTCGCCACCGGCATGGACCAGGGCGAGGCCCAGGCCGTCGAGCCGCCGGTCGCCCGCACCGCCGCGCCGCTGCGCCAGCCGGTTCAAACGGCCGCTCCGCAAGCCCCGGTCCGCGCTCCTGAGCCGATCGTCCCGACCTTCAGCCGCCAGGCCGAGCCCGTCCGCCAGCCGGAGCCGGAGATCCGGCCCGAGCCGGTGATCCACGCCGCCGAGCCGGCGCCGCGCGCGCTGGAGCCGATCGTCGACCCCTGGGTGGAGGCCTTCGAGGCCGGCGAGGTGAAGCCCGCCGCCGCCCGCGCGCCGCAAGAGGAGGAGCAGGGCGACCTCTACTTCGACCGCCCGGCCGCCCAGGAGCCGGCCTACGAGGCCGACGACCGCGATCACCGCAAGAGCGGCTGGAGCCTGTTCGGACGCGGCCGTCGCCAGGCCCAGGCCCCTCAGCCGACCTATGCGCCCCAGCCGAGCCAGCCGCCGCGCGCCAGCGCGCCGGTCGCCCGGGGCGGCGCCGCGGCCCAGCCGGTCTATGACGCCGCGCCGGAAGCCGAAGACGACGACCTGGAGATTCCCTCTTTCCTGCGTCGCCTCGCGAACTGACCGCTCGACGAGACTGAAGCTTCGACGGCCCGGGTTCGCCCGGGCCGTTTTCGTTTCGAGCACCTCCGGACGGCTTCGTTTCGCATCGCGAAACAATCCGAAACGGGAGTTTCATTTATCGCTGGAAAGGGCTCGTTTACCTCGACGACGGGGCGGACCTCGCGCGTGAGCCGGGGTCGCAGTGTCGAGAGTATCACGCGTGCCGCAGCCGTCGAGCGAGCATCTGGAGAGAACAGTCGTCGCGCCGGCGATCTGCGCCGGCGTGGGCGTCCACACCGGCCGCCGCGTGCGCCTGGTCGTGCGCCCCGCGCCCGCGAACACCGGCATCGTCTTCGTCCGGACTGATGTCCGTGACCGGGACAACCGCATCCCGGTGTCGGGCGAGGCGGTGGTCGAGGCGCGCCTGAACACCATGATCCAGAACGCGGCGGGCGTTCAGCTGTCGACGATCGAGCACCTGATGGCGGCGCTGTGCGCGCTGGGCGTGTCGAACGCGGTCATCGAGGTGGACGGGCCCGAGCTGCCGATCCTGGACGGGTCGGCTCTGCCGTTCGTGCAACTGCTGGACCGCGCCGGCTTCCGTCGCCAGGAGGCGCCGGTCCGCTACATCGAGATTCTCGAGCCGATCCGGGTCGAGGAGGGCGACAAGTCCGCCGTGCTCCTGCCGTGCGACCGCTACGAGATGCGGTTCGAGATCGAATTTCCCACGCCCGTCATCGGCCGGCAGGTGGTGGATTTCGTCGTCGACGAAGCGACCTTCCGCAAGGAGATCATGGCCGCGCGCACCTTCGGCTTCGCCCATGAGGTCGAGGCGCTGCGTCAGGCGGGTCTGGCCCGCGGCGGCAGCCTAGAGAACGCGGTCGTCATCGACGGCGACGAGATCCTGAACCCTGGCGGCCTGCGCATGGAGCGCGAGTTCGTGCGGCACAAGGCGCTGGACGCCATCGGCGACCTGTATGTGCTCGGCGCGCCCCTGATCGGCCGCTACGAGGGCGTCAAGGCGGGCCATGCCCTGAACAACAAGCTGGTGCGCGCGCTTCTGGACGCGCCCCAGGCCTGGCGAGACGTGGTGCGCACGCCGGATTACGCGCTGGCGGGCTGACGCCGCCTATCCGATGCAGATCGCGCTCATCAGGCGGCCGAAGTCCGGTTCGCCTCGGCGGAAGGCGCGACGGTTCGAATAGAACCGCGCCTCGTCCGGGCAAGTGTCGTGGCCGGTCCAGGCGGCTTCGCCGACGCCCGCCTGCTCCAGTCGCCAGAGGACGAAGCCGGGCAGGTCGAACAGCCGTTTGTCATCAGCGGCGCCGGGACGGAAGAACCGTTCCGAGCCGGGATCGTGGTGGGCGAACTGGTCCATGAAGTCGGCGCCGACCTCATAGCTTTCCGGGCCGATGCAGGGGCCGACGACAGCGACCATGCGCGAGGCCTGGGCCCCCAGCGCCTCAAGCGCCTGAACCGCGCTGTGGGTCACGTCCTGCAGCGCGCCTTTCCAGCCGGCGTGGACTGCGGCCACGAAGGGACCCTCGGGATCACAGATGAGGACCGGCGCGCAGTCGGCCGTCAGGACGCCGC
>JBKBUS010000029.1:1656-9922 GCA_046290035.1 Brevundimonas sp. | reverse complement strand
CATGGCGCTGGTGCGCATGGCCCAGCCCTTCTCGATGGGACTGATGCTGATCGACGGCCAGGGCAACTTCGGCTCGGTCGACGGCGATATGCCGGCCTCCATGCGATACACCGAGTGCCGCATGGCGACCGCCGCCACGGCGCTGCTGGCCGATATCGACAAGGACACGGTCGACTTCCAGCCGAACTACGACGGCAAGGAACTGGAGCCGGTCGTCCTGCCCAGCCGGATCCCGAACCTGCTGGTCAACGGCGCGGGCGGCATCGCGGTCGGCATGGCCACCAACATCCCGCCGCACAATCTCGGCGAGGTGATCGACGGCTGCGTCGCGCTGCTGGACGATCCCGACGTCGCCGACGAAACCCTGCTGGAGCTGGTCCCCGGCCCCGACTTCCCCACGGGCGGCGAGATCATGGGCCGCACGGGCGCGCGCAACGCGCTGAGGGACGGGCGCGGCTCGGTCATCGTGCGCGGCAAGGCCTCGATCGAGGAGATCCGCAAGGACCGCGACGCCATCGTCATCACCGAGCTGCCCTACCAGGTGAACAAGCAGCAGCTGATCGAGCGCATCGCCGAAATGGTGCGCGAGAAGCGGCTGGAGGGCATCGCCGACGTGCGCGACGAGTCCGACCGCGAGGGCATGCGCATCGTCGTCGAGCTGAAACGCGAGGCGTCAGGCGACATCATCCTGAATCAGCTCTATCGCTTCACCGCGCTGCAGAGTTCGTTCGGCGTCAACATGCTGGCGCTGGATCGCGGCCGGCCGGAGCAGATGGGCCTGCGGCGCCTGCTCGAGGTGTTCCTGGAGCACCGCGAAGAGGTCGTGGTCCGCCGCATCAAGTTCGAGCTGAACAAGGCGCGAGACCGGGGCCACGTCCTGGTCGGCCTGGCCGTCGCCGTCGCCAACATCGACGAGGTCATCCACATCATCCGCTCGTCGGCCGATCCCGCCGAGGCGCGCGAGCGCCTGCAGGCCAAGCCCTGGCCGGTCGGCGACATGATGGCGCTCGTCGAGTTGATCGCCGACCCGCGAAGCGTCGTCATCGACGGCGACAAGCTGCGACTGACCGACGAGCAGGCCCGCGCCATCCTGGCCCTGACGCTCAGCCGCCTGACGGGGCTCGGCCGCGACGAGATCATGGGCGAAGCCCGCGATCTGGCCGGCGTGATCCAAGGGCACCTGACGCTGCTGTCGGACCGCGCCAACATCGTGGCGGTGATCCGCGATGACCTGCTGGCTGTGAAGGCGGAATTCGCGGTGGAGCGCCGCACGGTCATCGGCGAAGGCGACGCCGAGATGGAGGACGAGGACCTGATCCCGCGCGAGGACATGGTCGTCACCGTCACCCACTCCGGCTACGTCAAGCGCACGGCGCTGAACGCCTACCGGACCCAGCACCGCGGCGGCAAGGGCAAGTCCGGCATGGCGATGAAGGATGAGGACGCCATCGTGGGCGTGTTCTCGGCCTCGACCCATACGCCGGTGCTGTTCTTCGCCACCAACGGCAAGGCCTACAAGCTCAAGACGTGGCGCCTGCCGCTGGGCGCGCCGACCTCGCGCGGCAAGGCGTTCGTCAACCTGCTGCCGATCGAGCCCGGCGATTCGATCATGAACGTCCTGCCCCTGCCGGAGGACGAGGCGACCTGGGGCGACTACGACATCATGTTCGCCACCCGGTCGGGCGACGTGCGGCGGAACAAGCTCAGCGACTTCGCGACCGTGAACCGCGCGGGCAAGATCGCGATGAAACTGGAGGACGGCGACCGCATGGTCGGCGTCGCCCTGTGCACCGGCGAGGACGACATCCTGCTGACCACCGCCCTCGGCCGGGCCATCCGCTTCAAGGCCGACGACGTGCGGGTGTTCAAGGGCCGGGATTCCACCGGCGTGCGCGGCATCCGGCTTCAGGACGGCGACGAGGTCATCTCCATGGCCGTGCTCGGCCGGGTCGACGCGACGCCGGAGGAGCGGGCGGCCTATGTCCGGCACGCCAACGCCATGCGCCGCGCCGCCGGCGACGAGCCGGACGATACGCCGGCGGACGCCGACGACGAGGCGACGGGCGACGCTGTCCTGTCTGTCGAGCGCATCGCCGAACTGGGCGCGGCCGAGCAGTTCATCCTGACGGTGACGGAGACCGGCTTCGGCAAGCGCTCCTCGGCCTATGAGTATCGGCGCACGGGGCGCGGAGGGCAGGGCCTGACGGCGCACGGCCTGGGCGGTCGCGCGGGGGCGCGCCTGGCCGCCGCCTTCCCGGTGGAGGAGAGCGACGACCTGCTTCTGGTCACATCGGGCGGCCAGATGATCCGCACCCCGATCAGCCAGGTCCGCATCGTCGGCCGCGCCAGCCAGGGCGTCACCATCTTCCGCACCGCCGACGGCGAACGTGTCGTCTCGGTCGAGCGCCTGCCCGAGAGCGGCGGCGAGGACGAGGGCGGGGACGTCGAGGTCGAGGCCTGAGTTTGACGGCGGCGCTGTTCATCGACGGCGCCCCGGCGGCTTACGAGGACCTGGCCCACATGGCGCTGGCCAACTACGGCGCCTACACCTCGTTCCGGGTCGAGCAGGGCGGCGTGCGGGGGCTGGACCTGCATCTGGAGCGCTTGTCCCGCCAGGCGACCGAGCTGTTCGGCGAGACGCCGGCGGAGGCTCGGTTCCGCGATCTGATCAGGGGCGCTCTGGGTGAGCGTCAGGACGCCTGGCTGCGCGTCAGCCTGTTCTCTCGCCACATCAACCACCGCGACGCCAGCTGGGCCGGCGAGCCCAGCGTTATGGTGGGCGTGTTCGATCCGCCGCCGCCTCTTCAGGGGCCCCTGAGGGTTCAGGTGCAGGCCTACGCGCGCGAGGCGCCGGAGCTGAAGCACGTCGCCACCTTCGGACTCATGCGCGCGCGTCGGCAGGCGCGCGCCGAAGGCTTCGACGACGCCCTGTTCGTCGGCGCGGACGGGGTGATCTCCGAAGGCAGCCTCTGGAACATAGGATTTCTTCAGGGCGACACGGTCGTCTGGCCGCAGGCGCCGGTGCTTTGCGGCGTGGCGCAGACGCTGGTCGATCAGGGGCTGCGCGCCGTCGGCCTGAGGTCGCAGACCCGTCCTGTGCATGTGCAGGACCTGCCGGGGTTCGACGGCGCCTTCATCTGCAACAGCGCCACGCCAGCCTGCGCGGTCTCGGCGATCGGCCCGCACCGTTACGGCGCGCAGCCGGACGCGATCTCCCGGCTGGGCGCGGCCTGGGCTTCTTGCGAAGCCCAGGCGATCTGACTCAGCGCGGATCGACCGATCGCGCCCGGGACGAGCTGTGGCCGCCGCTGCGATACAGGATGTCCTGCGCCGCCTCGGGACTGAGCCCGGCGGTCCCGGCGTCGACGGTCACGAGCGCGCCGCCGTCCTTGAGGCGCTCGCCGTAGTAGTCCGCGTCCTCGTCGCTGACGCCGTGTTTACGAAGCGACTCGCCCAGTCCTGCCGCGACCGCGCCGACGCCGGCCCCGGCGGCCATCGCTCCGGGGGTCGCCGAGGCCGCGATGGCGCCTAGCGCCGCCAGCGGGCCGATCCCGGGAATAGCCAGGGCGGCGACGCCGAGCCCTGCCCCCAGCGCGCCGCCGCCGACCAGGCCCCGGATGATGCTGCCGCCCTTGTGATGATCCTCGTCTCCTTGATGCTCCTGACCGCTCGCGAAGCTGCGGCCCTCCTGATGGGCGACGATGGAGAGGGCGCTGTCGGGCACGCCTGCGCTCCGAAGCTCGTGTACGGCCCGGTCGGCGTCCGCTTCGCTGTCGAAGACGGCTGAGGCGATGGTCTGGGGCATCGGATGTCCTTTGGTATGGGGCCATGGGGCCTGATGTCGGCGAGCGACAACCGCGCGGCGGGTGCGGGGTTCCTCTGGTCGCGCGACCTTCATCCGGCGGCCCGCGTCGGCTAGGCTCTCGGCTCAGCCGCTGCTAGATCGGAGCCGGCGGAGGGGATCAGCGATGCGCATCGGCCTGTATCCGGGCACGTTCGACCCGGTCACCAACGGTCACATGGACATCATCGGCCGGGCGGTGAAGCTGGTGGACCGGCTGGTCATCGGCGTGGCCAAGAACGACGACAAGGGGCCGCTGTTCTCGACCGGCGAGCGTGTGGCGATGGTTCAGGCCGAGGTGGCGGGGATCCAGGCCGACATCGTGGTCCAGCCCTTCGACACCCTGCTGATGCATTTCGCCGAGTCGCTCGACGCCAATGTGATCGTACGCGGTCTGCGCGCCGTGGCCGACTTCGAGTACGAGTTCCAGATGACGGCGATGAACCAGCGGCTCAACGACCGGATCGAGACGGTCTTCCTGATGGCCGACCCCCGCCACCAGGCGATCGCCAGCCGGCTGGTAAAGGAGATCGCCAGGCTGGACGGGGCCATCGACAGTTTCGTCAGTCCAGCGGTGGCGCGCGCGGTTCGCGCGAAGGTGGGAGTTAAGGCGTGAAGATGATGATGCGTATGGCCGTCGTGGCCGCGGCGATCCTGGCTGCCGGACCGGCGTCGGCCCAAGACGCGTGGGCCGCCGTCGCGCCGGAAAACCTTTGGGTCCTCGACACCTCGAAGGGGCGGGTTTTGGTGGTGCTCGCGCCTGAGGCGGCGCCGCGCCATGTGGAGCGAATCCGGACCCTGACGGAGCAGGGCTTTTACGACGGGCTGAGGTTTCACCGGGTCATCCCCGGCTTCATGGCCCAGGGCGGCGATCCGGAGGGCACCGGCGCGGGCGGCAGCGACCTGCCGGATGTGCCGGGCGAATTCACGTTCCGCCGGGGACGCGACGCCGCGTTCGCCCCCCTGCCGCAACGGCCGGGCGCGCCGCTTGAGGGCCTGGTCGGCGTCTTGCCCGTGACGACCCAGCCGGACGCTCAGATGATGGTCACCGCGGACTTCCGCGTGCCCGCCGTCCCGCGCTTCTGCGAAGGCGTGCTTGGCATGGCTCGGAACAACAACCCCGACAGCGCCAACAGCCAGTTCTTCCTTATGACAGGCGAGAACCGCGGCCTGAACGGGCAGTACACGGCGCTTGGCCGGGTGGTGGACGGCATGGAGGCCGTCACGGCGCTCAAGGCCGGGGATCCGGCCCGGGACGGAGCCGTCGGGGATGACGCCGACACCATCGTACGGGCGCGTCTGGCCGCTTCGATCCCGGAGGCCGAGCGCCCGGTCGTGCGGATCGCCGCGCCGGGTTCGGCCGAGATGACAGCGGCGCTCGCGGCGTCGCGGGACGCCTGTGACGTCGAACCGCCCGTTCAGGTCGCCGGGGGCGGCGCATGAACCTGGCGGTGCTTCTGGTCGCCTCGCTTCTGGTCCAGGAGCCCGCGGCGCCGGTTCAGGCGCCCGCCGTCGCCGAGACCAGCTGGCGGACGGTGGCCCCTGAAAATCTGCTGGTCATCGACACCAGCAAGGGGCGGATTCTCGTCGAGATGGCTCCGGCGGTCGCGCCCCTGCATGTGGAGCGGATGCGGCTGCTCGCCGGCCGCGGATTCTATGACGGGCTGAACTTCCACCGGGTGATCGAGGGCTTCATGGCCCAGACCGGCGACCCCCTCGGAACCGGCGACGGCCAGAGCCCCTATCCGGACCTGACGGCGGAGTTCACCTTCCGGCGCGGGCCGGAACAGCCGTTCACGCCGGTCAGCGCGCCGCAGGGCGCCGTCTACGGCTTCATGGGGAGCCTGCCGATCGCCACTCAACCGAACGACTTCATGGGGCGGACCGCCGACGGGCGGGTGCACGGTTGGGGCGTCTATTGCCCGGGCGTGGCAGGGATGGCGCGAGGCGACGCCAACGACAGCGCCAACAGCCAGTTCTTCCTGATGCGCGACGCCTATCCGTCGCTCGACAAGCGCTACACCGTCTGGGGGCGCGTGATCTCGGGTCTGGACGTGGTGCGTGCGATCAAGGTCGGGGAGGGCGCTGGCGGCATCGTGCCCGCGCCGACGGACCAGATGACGCG
Organism: Brevundimonas sp.; assembly: GCA_046290035.1. Lineage (GTDB taxonomy): Bacteria > Pseudomonadota > Alphaproteobacteria > Caulobacterales > Caulobacteraceae > Brevundimonas. The sequence goes on along the minus strand of JBKBUS010000029.1, from coordinate 3,956 downwards.
GGTGCGCGTCGCCGCCGACCTGCCGGAGGCGGAACGGCCGACAGCGCGGGTCCTGGACACCGGCTCGCCGGAGTTCGCGGCGCAGCTGCAGGCCGTTCGCGCCGCGCGCGGAGCCGACTTCTCGGTGTGCGACCTGGACCTGCCGGTTCAGGTCATGGGCTGAGGCCGGCCGGACCAGCGGCGCCGGCGCCGGCGCGGCCGGCGCATCGCCTCCAGCAACAGGCCCTCGCGCAGGCCGCGGTCCGCGACCCTGACCCGCTCGCTGGGCCAGCCGCGCTGAACGGCGTCCAGGATCGCCGCGCCGGCCAGCACCAGATCGGCGCGATCCGGGCCGATGCAGGGGTCGGCCGCGCGTCCCTGGCGGCCCATCAGCCGCAGCCGCTCGATCGCGGCGTCGCACTCGCCGCGCGTCATCCACAGGCCGTCCACCCGATCGCGATTGTAGCGGGGCAGGCGCAGGTGGATGCCCGCCAGGCTGGTGATCGCGCCGGACGTCCCGATCAGGTGCGCCCGGCCCTGCTCGAACAGGGGGCGCAGTTCGACGGCCTCCGCGGGCGCGCTCAGGGCGGCGGCCATCTCATCCACCATGCCGGCGTACCATGCGGCGGACCCGTCGTCGGGTTCCGGCAGCCGCTCGGCCAGGCTCACCACCCCCAGCGGCACGGACACCCAGGCCACGGTGGCCAGTCCGCCGTCGCCCCGCACCAGCCAGGAAATCTCGGTGGAGCCCCCGCCGACGTCGATGACCACCACCGCCTCCGCCTTGGGATCGAACAGATTGGCGCAGCCGGCGACCGAGAGTCGGGCCTCCTCGGCGGGGTCGATGATCCGCAGCTTCAGGCCGGTGCCCTTCGCGACCCGCTCCACGAAGGCGGGGCCGTTCTCGGCGGCGCGGCAGGCTTGCGTCGCGACCGCCCGCACGCGCTCGGGCGGCACGTCGCGCCGGCCCAGCCTTTCGGCGCAGATCGCCAGGGCGTCATACGCGCGATCCATCGCGGCGGCGTCCAGCCGTCCGGTACGCGACAGGCCTTCGCCCAGCCTGACGATGCGGCTGAACGAATCCACCACCCGGAATCCCTCGCGGGCCGGGCGCGCCACCAGAAGGCGGCAGTTGTTGGTCCCCAGGTCGAGCGCCGCATGCAGCGGCGCGTCGCGGCCGGATGGGGACCGTACGTCGCGCCGCTCGGACGCGCCGGGGGTCTCCGGCATGGGTCGGTCTTTCAAGGGGCGGACCTTCACGGCCGCCGTCCCGTTCAGCCTAGAGCGGCGGCGCGTCAGGTCAACGGCGCGTCGACATGACCGGAACCTGAACGTCGCATCCGGCGTCCGGGTCAGGCGCGGGAGCGTATCAGTCGATCATGACCCAAGCCCGATCCGCCAAGTTCTCGCTCGGCCAGATCGTGCGGCAGCGCGATCAGGCCTTCATCGGCGTCGTTCTCGACGTCGATCCCGCCTATGACGGTCCGCTTGACGTGCTCGGACCGCTGCAGCGGAACCAGCCGTTCTACCGCATTCTGGCCGCCGGTCCCGACGGCGGGTTCATCGCCTACGCCGCCGAGGACGCGCTCGAGCCCCAGCCCGGCGCCGGGGTCCTGGCGCCGGATGATGAAGCGCGCTGGTTCACCGTTGACGCCGAAGGTCGCCACGCGCCCCGGGACCAGGTGCTGCACTGACCCCGCTCCGCTTGGCGCGGGGCGGCGCCCGGCTCTAGAGTAGGAGGTCAGGAGCTTCGCCATGTCCGACTTCGAGCACGTCTTCGAAACGCCGCCTCCGGGCGCCGCCGCCGACTGGACCATCCCCCAGGACTGGCGCGACTACACCGAGGTCGAGCACAGGACCTGGTCGACGCTCTATTCGCGCCAGATGCAGGTGCTGCCGGGCCGCGCCTGCGACGCCTTCATGCGCGGGCTCGACGCCCTGCCGCTGGACGGCGGGATTCCCGATCTGGCGCTGCTGAACGAAAAGCTGAGCGCCCTGACCGGCTGGACGGTCGTCTGCGTGCCGGGCCTGGTGCCCGACGAGGTGTTCTTCGACCACCTGGCGAACCGGCGCTTCCCGTCGGGACAGTTCATCAGAAAGCCCGACCAGCTGGACTATCTGCAGGAGCCGGACATCTTCCACGACGTGTTCGGCCATGTGCCGATGCTGACCGACCCGGACTTCGCCGCCTACATGGAGGCCTACGGCAAGGGCGGGCAGCGCGCGGCCTCGCTGGGCATGCTGCCGAACCTGGCGCGCCTGTACTGGTATACCGTCGAGTTCGGCCTGATGCAGGAAGCCGAAGGGCTGCGCATCTACGG
>JBKBUS010000029.1:0-1646 GCA_046290035.1 Brevundimonas sp. | reverse complement strand
CGGAGCAGGCATCCTGTCGTCGGCGACGGAGAGCGTCTTCTGTCTGGAGGATCCGTCGCCCAACCGCCTGGGCTTCGACCTGGAGCGGGTGATGAAGACGCTCTACCGGATCGACGACTTCCAGCAGGTCTATTTCGTCATTGAGTCCTTGGAGCAGCTGAAGCGCGAGACGCTGCAGGACTTCGGCCCGATCTACGACCGCCTGAAAGGCGCCGAGACGATCGCCATCGACGCGATCCTGCCGTCCGACCGGGTGCTCACCCGCGGCACTCAGGCCTATGCGGCCAAGGGCGGCCGGTTCGCGGCCTAGTTCCGCTGGAACGGGTAGAACGCACCGCCAAGCCCCAGCAGCCCGCTCAGCTCATCGAGCGCGCCGCGCGTCTCGTCCAGCAGGGCGGGATCGGCGAGGTCCCGCGCCGTCAGCGTGTCGCGATACCAGCGCTCGGCCCAGGCGTTGAGCCGCTCATGAAGCTCGGGCGTCAGGCGCATCGCCGGGTTGGCGGCTGCGAGTTCGGCCTCGGTCATGACGACCCGCAGCCGCAGGCAGGCGGGCCCGCCGCCGTTTCGCATGGATTGGCGGACATCGACGAATTCGACCTGACCGACGGGTCCGTTTGAGGCGACCAGACGCTCCGTCACCGCGCGGCTGCGCGCGTTCTCCTCGGTTTCCGTCGGGCAGATCAGGGTCAGGCGATCCTCGCCCGGAACCTGGATCAGCATGGAGTTGAAGAGGTAGCTGGAGATGGCGTCGGCCAGCGGCAGGTCGTCGGCCGAGACCTCCACGAAGATCGGCTCGAACAGGCCGTCGGCGGCCCTGCGGATGGCGTCCTGGGTCCGCGCCGTGTGTTCGAACGCCAGCTCGTGAAAGAACAGGGTGTTCAGGGCCCCGACACACACGACGTCGTTGTGGAAGGTCCCGCCAGCGATGGCGGTCTTGCCCTGACGCGCCAGGACCGGGCGGCCGGCGCCGTGGCGGCGAGCGATCGCGTCGGACGCCTCGCGCGTCTGGCGGGCGGGGTAGGGGCCGTCCCAAGGCTCCCAGGCCTCCCTTCCCCAGACCAGCAGATTGACCCCCGGCGCGCCGTGCTCGGCGCACAGGCGGACGTGGTTGGCCGCGCCCTCGTCGGCGAGGTGGGCCACCGGCGACAGGGCTTCATGGACGGCGAAGCGCTCCGGATCGGGAAAGAGGGCCTGAAGCGAGCGCCGCGTCTGCTCATGCTCAAGCGAACGGTGCAGGTTCGTCACCAGGTTCGCCGGGGTGAAGTGCAGACGGCCGTCGGCGGCGTCCGCGCTGGGCGTCACCGTCGCGGCGTTCGCAGCCCACATCGGCGAGGCGGAGCAGGCGGCGGCGGCGAAGGACGGCGCGTCCTTCCACGCCCGCTCCAGCACCTGGGCGTCCGTGCCGCCAAACCCCAGCGAGCGTAGGAAGGGAATGTTCGGCCGTTCGTGAGGCGGCAACACGAACTGCGGCAGGCCGAGGTCGTGCAAGAGGCGCATTTTCTGCAGCCCCTGCTTAACCGCCGCGAGAGGGTTGGACGCCTCCCCCTTGTTGAGGCTGGAGGCCAGATTGCCGGGCGACAGACCTGCATACGAGTGCGTCGGCCCGATCAGCCCGTCGGCGTTGGCCTCGATGGCGGTGGTCACGC
>JBKBUS010000387.1:0-2223 GCA_046290035.1 Brevundimonas sp. | reverse complement strand
TCCAGAGCGCGGGCCGAGCCGGCCCTCTCGACCGCGACGTCGGCCCCGCCGCCCGTCAGGGCGCGGACCCGGTCGATCGCATCGGCGTCGGCGGCGTTGACGGTCAGGACGGGGCCCAGGGTGCGGGCCAGCGCCAGCTTGTCCTCGCTCAGGTCGACGGCCACGACCGGACTGGCCCCGGCGGCCAGCGCGCCCAGAACGGAGGCGAGGCCGACGCCGCCGAGACCCACCACGGCCACCGACTGGCCCGGGCGCACCTGGGCGGTATTGACCACCGCGCCGACGCCGGTCAGCACCGCGCAGCCGAACAGGGCCGCGTGCTCGAACGGCAGGTCCGGGTCGATGGGCACGAGCGACCGGCGCGACACCACCGCGTGCTCGGCGAAGACGGAGCAGCCCAAATGGTGGTTCAGCGGCTGGTCGCCGTCAGAGAGGCGGCGGCCGCCCGTCAGGAGTTCGCCCGCGCCGTTGGCCCGGGCGCCCGGCTCGCACAGGGCGGGGCGGCCCTCGGCGCAGGGCGCGCAGGCGCCGCACGACGGCATGAAGACGGTGACGACGTGGTCCCCGACCTTCAGGTCCTCGACGCCCGGGCCCAGGGCCTGGACCACGCCCGCCGCCTCGTGACCCAGGGCCATCGGCATGGGACGGGGCCGGTCGCCGTTGATGACCGAGAGGTCGGAGTGGCACAGACCGGCGGCGCGGACGGCGATCAGGACCTCGCCCGGACCTGGCGGCTGGAGCTCGACCTGGGCGAGCCTGAGCGGGCGGCTGTCGGCATAGGGGCGGTCGGCGCCCATGGCGCTGAGGACGGCGGCGGTGGTCTGCATGAGGGGAAGCCTATTCGGCTGACGCGACGTCCGCCAAGATGGCCCCATGGCGGATGCGAACACCAAGACCCGGGCCCGACGCGAGGCCTATCGCGCGTTCCAGACGATCGACACGCGCTGGGCCGACAACGACGTCTATGGCCACGTCAACAACGTCGTCTACTACGCCTTCTTCGACACGGCGGTGAACCGGCTGCTGATCGCGCGCGGCGCGCTGGACATCCACGCCGGCGCGGTGATCGGCCTGGTGGTGGAGACCGGCTGCCGCTACCACGCCGCCGTCAGCTTTCCGGACCGGGTCACGGCCGGGATCCGGGTGGCCCGGCTGGGGACCACCAGCGTGCGCTATGAGATCGGCCTGTTCCGCGAGGACGAGGCCGAGGCGGCCGCGGAGGGCTTCTTCGTCCACGTCTATGTGGATCGGGAGACGCGCCGTCCAACGCCCCTGCCGGACGCGCTGAAGGCGGCGTTGGCGGATTTGGCGACATGAGGCCCGCCGGATCGGCCGTCAGGACTCGCGGACGCGGAGCGCCATCAGGGCGGCGATGCCGAAGGCGCCCGCGCCGATGACGAGCGCGAAGATCGCCTGGCCGTCGAAGAAGGACTTCAGCACGAGCCCCAGGATGGTGGCGGCCACCAGCTGAGGCACCACGATGAAGATGTTGAAGACCCCCATGTAGACGCCCATCTTCCGCGCCGGCAGGGCCCCCGAAAGGATGGCGTAGGGCATCGACAGGATCGACGCCCAGGCGAAGCCGACCCCGATCATCGGCAGCCACAGAAGCTGGGGATCGCGGATCAGGAAGATGCCGAGGAAGCCGAGCGCGCCGAGGACCAGGTTGATGGCGTGGGCGCCCTTGCGGCCGGTGCGGCGGGCCAGGACCGGAATGGCGAAGGCGGCCAGCGCGGCCACGCCGTTGTAGACGCCGAACAGGACGCCGACCCAGTCGGCGCCCGCATTGTAGGCGGCCGAGGTGGTGTCGGTGGCGCCGTAGTGCACCGAGGTGACGGCGGCGGTGGTGTAGATCCACATCGAGAACAGGGCGAACCAGCTGAAGAACTGGACCACCGCCAAGTCTCGCATGGTGCGGGGCATGCGGAAGATGTCGTCCACGACCTCGGTCACGCCGTTGACGTTCTTGGCCGCGTGAAAGCCGCCGACCAGGATCTGCAGCACCCCGAAGGCCGCGACGAAGCCCGACAGGATGTAGAGCTCCTTCTCGACGCCGAAGGCCCAGACGCCGTAGAAGGCGGCGCCGCCGACCAGCAGCCAGATCAGGCCGCCCAGCACATAGCCGCGCGGCGTGCGCGCGGGCGCGGTCGAGGCGTGCGGGACCGGCGCCGGCTCACCAGCGAGCCTGGCCCGATGCGCCTCGAAGGCGTCGAGCTGCTCGGG
>JBKBUS010000028.1:0-9993 GCA_046290035.1 Brevundimonas sp. | reverse complement strand
ACGGCCACGGGGCGGACCTCGGCGGACAGATCGGCCACCGTCAGGCCGAATGGAAACAGCTCGCGATAGATGACCCGGTCGCGCAGGCCCGGCCCGATGCGGAAGCCGACACGCTTGGCCAGCTTCTCCATTCTCTCCTCGAGACGGCGCCGGTTACGCGCTTCGGCCACGGCCAGGCGGTTGGTGACCACCAGCCAGTCGATGGTGGCGTGCCGGCCGACTTTCAACGCGCGCGCCTTGCGCGCCTCCCACACGCTCATGGCGTAGATCGAGGGACTTTTCAGATCCAGCGTGACCGGATCGACCTGACCCAGCAGGTCGAAGTCGACGAAGCTGTCGTTCATCGGCGTGATGATCTGGTCCGCCAGCGCATGCGCCGCGCGCGAGGTCGGCGTATCGCCGCCCGGCGTGTCGATCAGGATCACCTCGGCGTCCTGCGAGGCGGTCATGGCTGCCTCGAAGGCCGCCAGCTGCACCGCCTCGTCCGCCTTGGCGAGCGCCGCGCCGTCGCCCAGGTCGGCCTCGAAGGGCATGGGCAGGCGCACGCCGTTGGCCTCGGTCCACGCGGCGCGGTTGGCGAAGAAGCGCGACAGCGACCGCTGGCGCAGATCCAGGTCGATGATGGCGACCCGACGTGCGGCGTGCAGAAAGCCTGTGGCGACGTGGATGGCCAGGGTGGACTTGCCCGCCCCGCCCTTCTCGTTGCCGACGACGATGACCAGCGGCTGGGTCATGACCCTCTCCGAAGATGGGCGCGCCGACTCACACGCGCGCCTTAGGCGACCAGACTCGGGGAGCGGCCGCCGTTCGTCAACGCGACGTTAAGGGCGCCGCCGTGCATCGATGGACCGCGCTTCGGGAGTCCGATGATCCCCACGCCGCCACCCTCGGGCTTGACCCGAGGGTCGGAACATCGGCGGCGAGGTCTCGAGGGGCAATCGACGCGACCTTCCGCACCCCAACTTCACGTATCGAGTGGTCCCGCCTCCGATCCTCGGGTCAAGCCCGAGGATGACGGGTTCACGCGTTTAGAGCCCAGCCCTTCTCAGGCGGCGGATCGGCACCAGGGGTCGGCCACATCGGCGAGGCGGCACAGGGCGGCGGCCTGTTCGACCGGCGCCTGCACCCTCAGCCGGGTGAAGGTGCGGCCGTTGACGTCGACGGTGCTGAAGCGCGGCTCCAGACCGCCCGCGATCCGCGCGGCGGCGCCGGTGCTGACCTCGGCCCAGGCGGCGCGCGCGGCGGCCTCGCTGGAGAAGGCTCCCAGCTGGATGATGGTGGTCTCAGACGAACTCGCGACACGGCGGACGGCTTCGTCGGTCGTGCGCTGCACCGCCTCGACGGCGGCGGCCTGAAGGGCGGGCGCGGCCGCCTCGGCGACCGCCGGGCCAGCCGCCTCGACCACGCCGCGCAGACCCGCGTCGCGCGCATCCCAGAGGTCGTGCGGCTCCATGACCTCGACGCGAACGGCGGGGCGCAGGCCCGCATCGGCGCTGGACGCGACGCCCTGGGGCGCGGTCGCCCCGTCGCGCAGGGGCACATCCACCGCGGCGACCATGCGGGCCAGACTTTCGAAACGCCCCTGCTCGGCCTCCATGCCGCCGCCGCAGCCGGCGAGCGCGATGACGGGAGCCACGATGAGCGCTTTACGAAGTCGGACGCCGAGGGTCATAAGCCCAACCCTAGCGCCGGGGCTTTGAAGTCCCGTTGAGGAACAGGCTTAAGGGCGAGAGTTAACGGGTTCACCATGTCCGCAGACCTTGCCGCCGGTCCCGCCCTCCCCCTGCCCGTCGCGCGCACCGTGCGGGACCTAAGGGAGATCGTCCGATCCTGGCGTGAGAACCGCCTAACGGTCGGCTTCGTTCCGACCATGGGGGCGCTGCACGACGGGCACCTCGGCCTCGTGCGCGAGGCGCTGACCCGCGCGGACCGCGTGGTCGCCAGCGTCTTCGTCAATCCGACCCAATTCGCGGCGCACGAGGACCTGGGCCGCTATCCGCGTCAAGAGGCGCGCGACGCCGAGCTGCTGGCCGAGGCCGGGTGCCATCTGCTGTTCGCGCCCGCAGCGGCTGAGATGTATCCGCCCGGGTTCGGCACGCGGGTCGAAGTCGGCGGGCCGTCGGCGGGACTGGAGACGGACTTCCGCCCTCACTTCTTCGGCGGGGTGGCCGTGGTCGTGACGAAGCTTCTGAACCAGGTCCAGGCCGACGTCGCCGTCTTCGGCGAGAAGGACTACCAGCAGCTCCTCGTGGTTCAGCGGCTGGCGCGGGACCTGGACATCCCAACCGAGATCGTCGGCGCCCCGACGGCGCGCGACGCCCAGGGCTTGGCCCTGTCCAGCCGCAACGCCTACCTCTCCGAAGCTGAACTCGCCGTGGCGCGAAGCCTGAACGTCATCCTGCGGGGCGCGGCGACGCAGGCGGCCGCCGGACGTCCCCTACCCGCCGTCGAACGCGACGCCTTCGCCGCCCTTCTGAAGGCCGGCTTCGAGCGCGTGGACTATGTCAGCATCCGCCGCGCCGATGATCTGGCGGTCTTCAAGGACGGTGTCGTGAACGCGCCGGCGCGCATCCTCGCCGCGGCCTGGCTGGGCAAGACCCGGCTGATCGACAATCTGGCGGTCTGAGACCTCAGAACGGCGTGGCGGGCCCTAGAGGCGTCACCCCGGTGGGATTGATGGTCCGGTGGCTCTCGTAATAGTGCCGCTTGATGTGGTCCATGTTGACTGTTTCCGCGACGCCGTCGATCGCGTGGAGCCGACACGTGAAATCTCGTAGCGCGGGGTAGTCGACCAACCGCTTCAGGTTGCACTTGAAGTGGCCGTGATAGACGGCGTCGAACCGGACCAGCGTCGTCCAGAGGCGGATGTCGGCCTCCGTCAACTGATCTCCGGTCAGCCATGGGCGATCCTCGAGCCGCGCTTCCAACCAGTCGAGCGTCTCGAACAGCGGCACGACGGCCTCCTCATACGCCGCCTGCGTCGTGGCGAAGCCCGCCTTGTAGACGCCGTTGTTCACCGAGCCGTAGACGCGCTCGTTGATCGCGTCGATCTCGTCGCGCAGCGCCGGGGGATAGTAGTCGCCGGGCCTCGCGCCCGCCTCGTCGAACGCCGAGTTGAAGATCCTCAGGATGTCCGCGGACTCGTTGCTGACGATGGTCGCACGCTCCCGGTCCCACAACACCGGCACGGTGACACGTCCCGTGTAGGTCGGGTTCGCGGCCGTATAGACCTGATGCAGGAAGTCGGCGCCGCCGACGGGGTCGGCGACGACCCCCGGTCCGGGTTCGAACGTCCAGCCGTGGTCCAGCATCCGCCAGTGAACGACCGAAACGGAGATGTGGTCGAGCCCCTTCAGCGCACGCATGACCAGCGTCCGGTGCGCCCATGGGCAGGCCAGCGAGACATAGAGATGGTAGCGCCCCGACTCCGGAGGATGGCCGGTGGCCGGACCGATCGCCCCGCGAAAGACGCTTTCGCTCCGGACGAAGCGCCCCCCGGTCTTGGAGGTGTCGTACCATGCGTCCGTCCAGACGCCGTCCACCAGCATGCCCATGATCGCCCTCGATCTATCGTCCTCGAGGACTAACGCGCGAGGCCGGCGATGTCAGCCGATCGCGCCGACGCAACCCTCGACCTCGCCGCGCTTGAGCGGCGCATCGGTCAGCGACAGGGACCAGCCATGGTGGGTCGCCAGTCCCCAGCGCCGGGCCCCGGACCCGAGACCGGCGTCGCCCCCGGCCGAGACCACCACCCGGCGGCCGCTGGGCAGGGCGGCCGGGTCGATCTTGGCCACCGCCAGGGACGTCGGGATGTCCCCGCCGAAGCCGTCGAACACCGACAGGCTCGACCACTCCCGGACCAGGGACGTCCACCAGGCGTCGTCGGTGTTCAGCCCGAGCACCGCAACCCCGTGCCCGTCCGCGGCGAAACGCAGGGCGGCCTGAGGGTCGCGCACCAGCTTCAACTCGGCGGCGCGCCCGAAGCGCAGGCGGGCGCCGTCATAGGCGCGCGTGGGGTCCGTCGGCGCCCAGACCTGGACCTGCAGCCGACCCTGGCGGTTCAGGCCCCAGCCGACGATCTCGCGCCACAGCGCCTCCACGGCCTCGGCTTCATCGGGCGCCGCGCGCGCCAGCATGCGGGCCATGACCGCCTGCTCCCGGTCGGGACGAAGCTTGGTGTGAGGCCCCGCAGGGGCGTCTTTGGCCTGACCGACGCGCGAGGCGAGGGACAGGCGCTTTCGGAAAAGATCGAGCAAGGCGTCGTCGATCTGATCGATTTCGTGGCGGAGCGCCGCCAGCGCCATCTGCTCGGCGGTCATCTCGGCAGGCTCCGGCCAGACTTGCTTGAGGGAGGAAGAGGACATGGGATCACGGCTTTCGACATGGTTCGGATTTCGATGAAGGATGCGCGTTTGCGCGGGGCCGCCCGGTCGGAGCGGTCGCCGGCGAGGCTGTCAGGAGCAGGGAAAGCCCGACGCCTCAGCCGGCGTATCGAAAGCCGTAAAAGCGATAGCCGAAATAGAAGCCGGCCGCGCGCGAGCAGTGGGTGAGCGACAGGTTGTCGGCGCGCAGCGAGGACATGGTCCGGTTCCAAAGCGAGCGCGGAACGCGCCCGTGGCGCTCACGTCACGCAATCGGCGTGCGGCGTCAAGCAGCGACGGGGCCGATCAGGACAAAACGCGTGCGGTTATCGGCGGAATCCTGCAGATCGTTGCGCAGAATCGACAGGCCGTAGACCTCCGCCGCGCCGGCGGGAGCCAGGGCCGCCCGGGAGCGATCGCCGCTCATCGCCACGTCGCGCGCCGCGCCGGCGGTGTCGAAAGCCTGGGCTGCCGTCAGCCCCATCGAGGCCAGACATGTCGTGCACTGGGCTAGAGCCGCCGGGTGGCTCGACACGGTGCGGATGTCGGACAGGCGCGCCCCCTCGACCGCCATGAGGGCCAGCCGGATCGGCCGCCACACCTCGGTCAGCACCTGAAGGCCCGAGGCTGCGACCAGGCTCGCCGCGGGCTCGACCACGCCGATGGTGGAGTTCTCCACCGGGATGAGCCCCAACTGACAGTCGCCGTCCCGAACCGCCTGAATGGCCCCTTCGAACGTCTCGAACGCGATCGGCTCGTCCCATGGCCTCAGCGCCAGACACGCCTCGTGGCTGAAGGCCCCCGGCGCCCCCTGATAGGCGACCCGTCCCGGTGCGGTCGTATCGGCGGCGGTGTCGGCTTGGCTCATGGCAACAACGAGGACGCGTCACGGATCGTCACGCATTGTCCGGGGGATGGCCGTCGTGCACAAGCCTAAGGCGACGCGGGCCCGAGGATGACGCCATGACCCTGATGCGACGGCGGAACCTTCTGCTCGGCGCAGGCGCGCTCGGCCTGGGGGCCTGCTCTTCCACGACCGTGCTGGCCCCGGCGCCGGCGATCACACGACAGCCGCTGCCGCGCCTGCACCTCTCCGCCGATCGCATTGTGCGCATCACGGTGTGCAGCCGTCCGTTTCGTCCCGCAGGGCCTCGGATCGAGGCGGAGGCCCTGGGCGCCAAGCGGCTGGTCCACAACTACGGCCACGGCGGCAGCGGCTGGTCGCTGTCCTGGGGCTCGGCCGAGATCGCCCGCGATCTGGCGCTGTCCGGCGGCGTCGGCTCCGTTGCGGTGATCGGCTGCGGCGCGATCGGGCTGACCACTGCGACCTTGCTTCAGCGCGCCGGCGCGACGGTCACCGTCTATGCCTCCGAACGCCTGCCCGAGACCCGGTCGGCGCGCGCGACGGGCCTGTGGACCCCTGATTCACGCATCGCCGACGCGGATCGCGTCGACGCCGCCTTTCCCGCCGTCTGGGAGCGTATGGCCCGGGCCTCCTGGGCCATGCACCAGACCTATGTCGGTCAGCCCGCCGAGCCGGTCGCCTTCCTGGATCGCTACGGCCTGGGCGGCGTCCGCGCGGCGGACCCCGCCACGGGCTTTCGGCCGGAGCCCGCCGCGCCGCCGGTCGAGATCCGCTTCGCCGGCTACGGCTCGCGCCTGACCGGTCTGACGCCGCGCTCCCGTCCGCTGGCGCCGGATCAGCACGACTTTCAGGCCGAGCGTGTGCGCGTCGCGCCCGAGATGCAGTTCAACATCGCCGAGCTGTCCCGTCGACTGATCGCCGACTTCCAGGCGGACGGCGGGCGGATCGAAGCGCGCACCTTCCATGCGCCCGCCGATCTGGCGGGGCTGTCGGAGCCCGTCATCGTCAACTGCACCGGCTATGGGGCGCGAGCCCTGTTCGGCGACGACACGCTGGTCCCGGTGCGTGGGCAAATGGCCTGGCTGCCGCCTCAGCCGGAGGTGCGCTACGGCTTCTACGGCAACGGCGTTTCAGTCATGTCGCGGCCCGACGGCGTCGGGGTCCAGCGGATCGCCGGCGACATGTTCGGCCACGGGGTCGATAACGAGAGCGTCGACATGCTGGAGGCGCAGGACGCCATCCTGCGCGCCGCCGCCGTGTTCGCCCCGACAGTCTCGGCCGGCTGAACGTCAGGCCGCCTTCGACCGGCTCTGGCGGCCGCTGTTCAGGCGCTCAGCCACCAGGAAGGCCAGCTCCAGCGCCTGGTCGGCGTTCAGGCGCGGATCGCAATGGGTGTGATAGCGGCTGGACAGGTCGTCCTCGGTCACCGCGTGGGCCCCGCCGAGGCACTCGGTGACGTTCTGGCCGGTCATCTCCAGATGCACGCCGCCGGGGTGCACCCCTTCCGCCTCGGCCACATCGATGAAGGTCCGCACCTCGCCGAGGATGCGTTCGAAGGGCCGCGTCTTGTAGCCGTTGCCGGCCTTCAGCGTGTTGCCGTGCATCGGGTCGATCGACCAGACGACTCGCTTTCCGTGGGCCTTCACCGCCTTCATCAGGCGCGGCAGCCGGTCCCCGACCTTGTCCGCCCCGAAGCGGCCGATCAGCGTCAGGCGGCCAGGGGTGTTGTCCGGGTTGAGGATGTCGATGAGCGGCAGCAGGTCGTCCGGCTCCATCGTCGGTCCGCACTTCAAGCCGATGGGATTGCGGATGCCCCGCATGAATTCCACGTGGGCGCCGTCCGGCTGGCGCGTGCGCTCCCCGATCCACAGCATGTGCGCCGAGGTGTCGAACCACTCGCCCGTCGCGCCGTCCAGCCGCGTCAGCGCGCTCTCGAGGTTCAGCAACAGCGCCTCGTGGCTGGTGAACATCTCGACCCGCGCCAGGATCGGATGCGTCTCCTGCGTGAGGCCCAGAGTGTCCATGAACTCGAGCGCGTCGGCGATCTTCTCCGCCACCTCGCGATACCTGGCCTGGGACGGGTTCTGCGCGGCGAACTCCAGCGTCCAGCGGTGGACGTTGTGCAGGTCGGCGAAACCGCCCTCGGCCAGCGCGCGCAGCAGGTTCAGCGTGGCGGTCGACTGGTTGTAGGCGCGGATCAGGCGCTCGGGATCGGGCACGCGCTCCTCGGGCGTGAAGCCCATGCCGTTGATGATGTCGCCGCGATAGCTGGGCAGCTCGACGTCGCCGATCTGTTCGACGGGCGATGAGCGCGGCTTGGCGAACTGGCCGGCGATGCGGCCGACCTTCACCACCGGCTTCTTGCCGGCGAAGGTCAGGACCACCGCCATCTGCAGGATCAGGCGGAAGGTGTCGCGGATGTTGTCGGTCGAGAACTCCTTGAAGCTCTCGGCGCAGTCTCCGCCCTGGAGCAGGAAAGCCTCGCCCGCCTCGACCTGGGCCAGCCGATCGGTCAGGCGCCGCGCCTCACCGGCGAACACCAGGGGCGGCATGCCGCGCAACCGATCCTCCACAGCCTGGAGCGCGGCCGCGTCCGGATAGTCCGTCGGCATCTGGGTGACGGGCTTCGATCTCCAGCTGTCCGGGGTCCAACGCGTGCTCATGACGACAGAATAGGCCTTCACACCCCTCCGAACAATGAACACTGTGCAACTGCGGCATGGACGACGCGGAGGCGGCGCATGAAGACGCATCGGGTGAAGACCGACGGCCTGACCCAGCAGGTGCTCGAGGCCGGCGAGGGTCCGCTCGTGCTCCTGATCCACGGCTTCCCTGAGCTGGGCGTCAGCTGGCGGGCGCAGGTCAGGGCGCTGGGCGACGCCGGCTACCGCGCCGTCGCGCCGGACATGCGCGGCTACGGCGGCACGGACAAGCCTGAGGATCGCGACGCGCACACCATCCTGCATCTGGTCGGCGACATGGTGGATCTGGTCCGGGCGCTGGGCGAGACCTCGGCCGTTGTCGTCGGTCATGACTGGGGCGCGCCGGTGGCCTGGCACTGCGCCCTGATGCGGCCGGACCTGTTTCGCGCCGTGGCCGGCCTGTCGGTGCCGTTCCAGCCACGCCGCCCCAACGGTCCGCCGACGCCGGCGATGGCCGCCATCGCCCGGCGCGCCGGCATGGGCGAGCTCTACATCAACCAGTTCCAGGCCGAGGACGCCCACCGCGTGTTCGAGGCCGACGTGGCTTCGGCGCTGAGAAAGGCCTTCTACGCCTACGACGGCGCCACGCCCGACGCCCGCCAGTCGACGGGGTTCATCCCGCCGGGGCAGGACTTTCTGTCCACCGTCGCCGAGGATGCGACGCTGCCGCCCTGGATGAGCGAGGATCATTTCCAAGAGTACGTGGACGCCTTCACCGCCGGCGGCTTTCGAGGTCCGATCGACTGGTATCGCTGCCTGGACCTGAACTGGTCGCTGACCGCCTTTCTGCAGGACCAGAAGATCCCCCAGCCGGCGCTCTTCATCGTCGGCGAGCGCGATCCCGTGCGCCATTACGCCGGCGCGCACGAGGAGGGATTGAGAAACTGGGCGCCCGATCTGCGCGGCCGGCACGTGCTCCCGGGCGCGGGTCACTGGCTGCAGCAGGAGCGCGCCGAGGAGGTCAACGCCTTGCTGCTGGAGTTCGTGGGCCAGGTCTCCTAGGCTGGGCTCCGGAGGATCATCAATGCTTGTTTCCGCCATCGTCGCCGCAGTCATCGCGGCCCCGGCTGCGTTCCACGAGGAGCATGTGCTCGGAACGTGGGAGGGCTCGCTGGCCCTGCCGAACGGAGCGTCCCTGCCGCTGGTGGTGCGGATCGGACAGACCGATGGCGGCGACATCACCGGCGAACTGGACAGTCCTGCGCAGGGCGCGACCGGTCTCCCGCTCTCTGAAATCTCGATGTCCAGCCACGTGCTGCGGTTCCGGCTCGCGCCGGTCGATGGGCGCTTCGAAGGCCGGATGCAGGACGACGATACGATCGTCGGGTCCTGGACCCAGGGTGGAGCCAGCCTGCCGCTCGTCCTGAACCGCAGGCGCGATCAGGGGTAATCGACCACCTTCGGCGGGGCCGGCGCCGGCTCGGGCGTCGAGGGCACGTCCGGCAGGGGGATGAACTCCAGATCGTCCTCGGTCGGCAGCTTCATGCGACCCGCCTTCCAATCCGCCTTGGCCGCGTCGATCTTGGCCTGGCTGGAGGCGACGAAGTTCCACCAGATGATGCGCTCGCCGACCGGCTCCCCGCCCAGGACCATGACGGTCGAGGGCCGCTTGGCCGTCACCGTCGGCTCGGCCGCGGGCTCCAGCACGATCATCTGGCCTTCGTGGAAGGTCTGGTTCCCGACCTCGATCTCGCCCCGCACGACATAGAGCGCGCGCTCCGAATAGCCGCCCGCGCCCCGACCCGGCGGCGGCGCGGTGCGCACGCCCTCGGCCAGCTCCCAGTGCACATAGAACAGCGGCGAGGACACGGGCACGGTCGCCTTGGCGCCGTAGGCTTCGCCCGCGACCAGCCGCGCGAAGAGGCCGCCGTTCTCATAGGCGGGCTGGTCGGCTTCCCCGTGGTGGTGAAACGAGGGGTCCACGTCCTCGGATTCCAGAGGCAGAGCGATCCAGGCCTGCATGCCGTGCATGGGGCCGCCCTGGCTCTTCTTCAGCGGATCGGTGCGCTCGGAATGAACGATGCCCTTGCCGGCGGTCATCCAGTTGACCTCGCCGGGGCGGATG
>JBKBUS010000386.1:0-2229 GCA_046290035.1 Brevundimonas sp. | reverse complement strand
GTTCTTCGTGCCCTACCTGGGCGTGAAGCTGCTCAAGGTGAAGGCGCATGTGGGCGCTGCCGACGAGGTGTTCGACGGCCCGTTCTACGACCGCTTCCGCGCCACCGCGGACGTGTTCTACTCGGAGTTCGAGAACACGCAGATCCTGCGCGGCATCGAGATCCCGCTGTGGTGGGGTGACGCCTCGCGCGAACAGCTGCAGCCGAACTTCACCGTCACGGACGGTCTCGTCACCCAGGCGACCTTCAACGGCGTGCGCGGCGTGGTCCGCAACGACCTGAACACCCGTGAGGCCGAGACCACCTCGCTGGGCCTGCGGCTGGAGTACGACCTGACCGACAACTGGTCGGTGTCGCTGGACGTCAACAGCTCGGCGGTGGATCGGACCGACCAGGTGATCGAGTCCTACTCGGGCTACGGCTACAACTTCGCGGGACCGCGCGACACGATCACCTACACGCTCGACGAACGCGGCGTGGCCAGCTTCGACACCACGCTGGACTACACCGACCCGACCCAGATGCTGCTGACCGACCCGCGCGGCTGGGGCGGCTCGCAGATCCAGGCCGGCTACCTCAACTCGCCGATCACGAACGACGAGCTCGAGGCCGTGCGCCTGGCCACCACCAAGGAGCTGGACACCGGCTTCATCCGCTCGATCGAGGTCGGCGTGAACTTCACGTCGCGCGACAAGAGCTTCGTCGCCGACGAGTTCTTCCTGAACCCGGCCGGCGGGGCCACGACGGCGGCCATTCCGTCGCAATGTCTGCTGGATCCGACCACCATCGGTTTCCTCGGCTTCAGCATGATCAGCTACGACACGCTGTGCGTCCTGGAGTCCGGCGCCTACGACCGCGCGCGCAACGTCAACTTCGACGTCGTGTCCAAGGATTGGACGGTCAGCGAAGACGTCACCAACATCTTCTTCAAGGCCAACCTCGACGGCATGCTGGGGTCGATCCCGTTCTCGGGCAACGCGGGCCTACAGATCATCGACGTCGACCAGTCGTCGACCGGCTTCGCCGCCACCAGCCAGATCGGCGGGGCGTCGACGTTCGTCACCGGCGGCGCGGAGTATCGCGACTTCCTGCCCAGCCTGAACCTGATCTTCGAGCTGTCGCCGTCCGACGTGCTGCGGTTCGCGGCAGCCAAGGTCCAGGCCCGACCCCGCATGGACCAGATGCGCGCCAGCCGCACCTTCGGCTTCAACGTCAACAACTACAACTCCACCGACATCAACGCGCCGTTCTTCAGCGGCGGCGGCGGCAACCCCGAGCTGCGGCCGTGGGAAGCCAATGTGTTCGACGTCTCGTACGAGCACTACTTCACGCCGCGTTCGTACGTGTCGGTCGCGGGCTTCTACAAGGACCTGCTGACCTACATCTACAACCAGAACGTCATCCAGGACTTCACCGGCTTCGCCTACACCGTGCCCGCGGGCCAGCCGGCCCAGCCGGCGTCGTTCTTCGGCACCTACAACTCGCCCCAGAACGGCACGGGCGGCACGATCGAGGGCATCGAGGTCGCGGCCGCGCGGCGGCGCGGCGCCGTCTGGGGCCCGCGCGGGGGCGTCGGCGGCGTGGCCCCCTACGCTGACACCTCGTCCGACATCCAGCCCGAGCCGGGCAACCCGTCGCGTCCGATCGAGGGCCTGTCGGAAGAGGTCGCCAACGTGACGCTCTACTACGAGCGCTACGGCTTCCAGGCCCGGGTCTCCAGCCGCTATCGCTCGGAGTTCCTCGGCGAGGTGGCGGGCTTCGCCAACGGCCGGGCCTTCCGGACGGTCAATGACGAGAACGTCATCGACGCCCAGATCGGCTACGAGTTCCAGTCCGGCGCGCTCGAAGGCCTGTCGATTCTTCTGCAGGGCAATAACCTGACCGATGAGGAGTTCGTCACCCTCAATGGTGCGGGCCTGACGCGCCAGCCGATCGACTATCAGGTCTATGGTTCCACCTATCTGATCGGCCTGAACTACCGCTTCTGAGTTCTCTCCTGAGAAAACCTCCCGCCCCGGCCCTTGCGGCCGGGGCTTTTTTCTTTTCAGTATACAGTCGAAGGTCGGCGCCAGCCCGGCCGCGACGCCCAAGGGAGTGAGACCATGTCGAGCGCCAGCCCGGCCGCCCCGCTGATGACCACGCGTCCGCGCCTGTCGCCGTTCGCCATCTGGAACATGTGCGTCGGTTTCTTCGGCATCCAGATCGGCTTCGGCCTGCAGAACGCCAACAC
>JBKBUS010000385.1:0-2243 GCA_046290035.1 Brevundimonas sp. | reverse complement strand
ATCCCGGTGAGCGCGCGCCTCGAAATCTGGCCCGACCGGGACCCCTCGCGAGCGGTGCGGGTCTGGCCAGAGGCGGACATTCCGGCCGAAGGCGAGGTGCAGGAGGCGGGCGAACATCTGTTCGTCCTGACCGGGGCGCCCGATGCGGCCGACAGCGAACTTCTGATCGACGATCTGCCGCTGGAAGCACTCCGGACGAATGCTGTGGATCAGGCGCGCTGGCGCTGGACGCCGGGCTTCCATGCCGGGCAGGTGGAGGCCCGGCTCGTCAGACCGTCGGGCTCGGTCCGTTTTGAGTTCGTGACGGATCCAGCCGTGCGCAAACTGACGCGTGACGCCTTCGATCGCATGGTTCGTGAGACGCTGGAGGACACGTTTGCGCTCTTTTCGCTGTCCGCCTTTCGCACTGGGGTGGCGCGCGGGGCCGGATCGCGCCCGCCGCCGATCGCCCGGCTTGAGTTTCTCCGCAGCCGACTGCCCGAGCTGAAGGCGGCGGTACAGGCCATCGACGGCCGTCCCCGACGCCTGCTCCGTGCCGAGGTGGAAATCGTTCCGGTCCACAGGGCCGCGCGCGCGACCGCTCCGGAGGTGCTCCGCTCGTTTCGATCCGGGCGGCTCCTTGAAGCCGGTCGTCCTGAGCGCCTTCCTGAGCGCCTGCAGGGGCGAATGCCCGCGGCGATCCGCCGGAGCGTGCGGCGGGTCAGCCAGGACCTGCCGGCTCATCGCCAGATGAAGGCCTCCCTCGAGACCTGGGCGCGCTGGCTTGAGGCAGCCGCCCGTCTCCTGAACCGGCAGGACGCTGACCCCAGCGCTGCGATCTGGGCCCGCCGCACAAGACGTATGGCGCGCGAGGTTCGGGGCCTGCTCGGCCTGGAGGTGTTTCAGGGGGTGGGTGAGGGAGCCCCCCGGCCGGACGGTGCGCCGATCTGGCGAAGCGATCCTCGCTATCGGCGCTTCGCGCGCCTGCACCGGGACATGACGCTGGGCATAGCGGCCGTTTTCGGAGACTTCCTGCAGATGCCTCTGGCCCGGACGTTCGACCTGTATGAGCTCTGGGCCTATCTGCGGCTGGCGCGCGCCGCCGTCGAGCGCTGGGGCGCGTCAGCGGAAGACGTCGCCGCCCTGTTTGAACCCGGATCCGGCATCACGCTTTCGGCGGGGGGCGCCCGCCTGGAGCTTCCCGGTGCGGGGCTTTCACTCAGCTTTCAGAGGCGCTTTCGGGAGTACTGGCTGGAGAAGGACGGTCGCGGAAGCTTCAGCCGTGAGATGCGGCCGGACATCGTGGTGGAGCGGCTCGGTGAAGGCAAGCGGGACCTCATCGTGCTGGACGCCAAGTACCGCATCGGCGCCGACCTGAACGACGCCCTGTCCTCGACACACATGTATCGGGACGCGCTCGTCAGCGACGGCGGTCGCGGTGAGCCGCGACGGCTGGTCCGGGCCGCCTACCTCGTGACCCCGGCGGCCCCGACGGTCGTCGGCGACTGGCGCAGCGCGCCCATGCCGGGCCGGCTTTTCCACCCTGAGTATCGGGGGACCTTCAGTTTCGGCGCCGTGGCCCTGACGCCCGGGATGTCGCCCGAGGCGATCGCCGACGCCCTCGACCTCATTCTCGCGGACGCCGGCGCAGCCGCAGACGTCAGTCGAGCGCCCTGAGCCATCGAAGGAGGTCGGCCGAACCGGCGACGCTCAGATGCGTACGCCCCCGCGAGAGGCCGACGTAGGCGAGCGCCCGGTCGTCCGCCAGGGCGGGTTCGGCGGCGATGACGACGGCTCTCCGCTCCAGCCCCTTGAAGTCGGCGATCGTCGACACCGCCACACCAGCCCTGGTCTGGGGCAGGGCGGATTCGATTTCCCGCAGCGCCGACGGGGTGACGGTCAGGACGGCGAGATCCTCCGGCGCGATCCTTTCGTGCACCAGCAGGCGCCGGGCCTCTTCGATCGCCGCGCCGACGGCGGCCGCGCTTTCGATCCATCGAATCTCCCCGCCCTCAGGCCCGTCGGCGGTGACCGGCAGACCGGCGTAGAAGCGGGAAGCCGCGGCGTGGATCGCGCGCGTATTGCGAAGATTTCGCGTAAGCGCGATGGGCGCCATCTGAAAGCCGGCCAGCTCTCCGGACAGGTCGCCGTAGATGCTCTGGTTCGTGTCGTAATAGGCGTGAATGCGGCTGAGCCGGATATCTTTCAGACCGGCCTCCAGCGCGATCCACCAGTGACTGCGAAAATCCTGCGCCTCGTCGACG